>JAFGGR010000165.1 GCA_016930475.1 Clostridiales bacterium
GCGGATATGACGCGGTTTTCGTCGGCAGTAATACCCCTTACACGGACTTCTATAACGCCGCAGACCTGATAAAGCCCGACATCATCGCGATCGGCGTCAGCAATTTCTATAATCTGGTCATCACCAAGAAGATCATCACCGAACTTCGGGAGCGTATCGGAGGCAAGAGCGTCATCGTCGTCGGCGGAAACGCTTTTAAAGACGCACCGCATAACGTCGAACTCGTCGGTGCCGACGATGCGGTCCAGACCTTCGAAGATGTTCGAAAAATGGTCGATGCGATCGGTTCGGAGGTGGCTAAATGAAGCTCAGCTATCAGATCGCGACGCGATTTTTGAAATCTGCCCTGACCCAAACCCTGATCATCATCTTGGGCATCGGGATCGGCGTCTCCGTTCAGATCTTTATCGGTTCGCTGATCCAGGGGCTCCAGAAGAGTCTGGTCAATACGACGATCGGTAACGCCGCACATGTTTCGGTGACCGATGACGACGACGGCTTTATCAAGGACTATGAGGCGGTTATCCGATCTGCCGTGGATGCCGACGACCGCATCGTCGCCGCCTCTCCGGTGCTCAACGCTTCCGTCCTGATCGAAAAGGACGGCGAGTCGCAGTCCCTTCTGATCCGCGGCTTTGACCTTCAGAGGGCGGAGGATATTTACGAGTTTTCGGAGTACCTCGTTGAAGGGGCGATGCCGAACGCGGACGGGAAGGTCCTTTTGGGCGTGATTGCCCGGGACAATTTTGAGCTTTCCGTCGGCGATACGATCTCGCTGATCACGCCCGATAAGCGCACCGTCGAGTGTTCGGTCTCCGGGTTTTTCGATTATAAGGTTGCCGCGCCCAACGAGAGTTGGTGTATTACCACGCTTCCGACGGTGCAGGCGATTTTCGAGTTGGAAGACGTTGTCAGCGCGATCGAATTTCAGGTCGATCAGGATCTCGTATTCGAGGCCGACGCCGTCGCGAAAAATGTCGCGGGTGCCATCGCTTCCGATTCCGACACCCTTATAGTCGGCGAATGGAAGGAAGCGAACGGGCAGTTATTAAGCGGGCTTCAGGGGCAGAGCATCTCGAGCATCATGATCCAGGTCTTCGTGATGATCTCCGTCGTCCTGGGCATCGCGAGCGTTCTGGCGATCAGCGTCATGCAAAAGTCCCGTCAGATCGGAATCCTCAAAGCGATGGGCATCCAAAACGGCTCTTCCAGCCTGATCTTCCTGTTCCAGGGACTGATCCTCGGGATCTTCGGCGCGATCGCCGGCGTTCTTCTGGGACTTGGGCTTTCTTTCGCATTTACGACCTTCGCGCTCAAGCCGGACGGGACCCCCGTCGTTCCGCTTTATATCGATCCGGCATTCATCGCTCTTTCCGCTGCGATCGCCGTCGTCGCGTGTATCATCGCGTCTTTGATCCCCGCTCGAAAATCATCCGTCCTGA
Organism: Clostridiales bacterium; assembly: GCA_016930475.1. GTDB lineage: Bacteria > Bacillota > Clostridia > Saccharofermentanales > Saccharofermentanaceae > JAAYCT01. The sequence continues at coordinate 1,443 of JAFGGR010000165.1, forward strand.
ACCCGATCGACATCATTCGCAATCAGTAGGAGGTGCCGCATGGGCAATATTTTGGAACTCAAAAACATCAATAAGATTTACGGCACGACGGTCAAGACCCAGGTGCTCTACGATATTAATCTCGGATTCAAAGAGGGCTCGTTCAACTCGATCATCGGCCAGTCCGGCTCGGGCAAGTCGACCCTGATGAACATCATGGGCACGCTCGATACCCCGACCTCCGGCGATGTCGTCGTCGACGGCGTTATAACGAGCGGCATGAAGGCCTCCCAGCTCGCTTCGTACAGAAATCAGAGCATCGGCTTTGTCTTTCAGTTTCACTACCTGCTCCCGGAATTCACCGCGCTCGAGAATGTCCTGATGCCCTATCGCATCGGCCACAAGACCGTTCCAAAGGAAACGACGGATCGCGCGAAGGAACTGATGAAGCTCGTCGGGCTCGAAAAGGTGATGAACAACAACGCGACGCAGATGTCCGGAGGTCAACAGCAACGCACGGCGATCGCCCGCGCGCTTTTGAATCAACCCAAGATGATCCTCGCCGACGAGCCGACCGGAAACCTCGATTCGCTCTCGACCGAGACGATCTATGAACTTTTACGCGACATCAACGACCGCTTCGGTACGACGTTTATCATCATCACCCACGACCGAAGGATCGCCGAAAAGGCCGACCGGATCATCGAGATCACGGACGGCCGGATCAACCTGGATTTGCTGAAAAATAACTGAGGATACGTAAACCCTAAAGCGCCCATTTCTTCATTTACAAGAGATTGATAAAAAGAGGAATGCTCGCGACGGATAATACGAACAGGACGATGTAGATTAAGCTGGATTGCGTTTCGATAAGCCTCAAAACATTCATAAGAGATAATGTCGCAAAGTATATGATTCTTATTGATGGAAACTACGAGCACCCAAGATTTCGGCTTCGTACGATCAACATAATTCTTTGCGTAATTTTTATGCGAGGATTTCGGGATCATGAACCGGGTTGCTATTCCCGCACGAAGGACAATACTCTCCGAAATCATACCGGAACCCGCATTTTCCATGTCTTATCTGACTGGCATGCGCGCGCTCCGGCGATCCGATCTCTGAGTCATTGTGACCGCAGGAGGGGCAGGTTTTTCCGGCGTTGAAACGAAATCCGCAATTTGAACACTTCACTTGAATCCCTCGCTGAACGAAGAAAAGAACGAAATCGTCATTACTACTAGATATAGCGAAACTGGAATGTTTTATCAAGCCCATTATATTTGAGGCTCTTCACCTATTTCCGTGAAAAGTGAACAGGAAACCGGTTCGGAATCACTCCGTTGCCGTTTTCCTGCGACCCACTGGGTCACGATCCGGAATTCTTCAAATATTCGAAGTGCGTTCGCGAAGCGGAGTGTCCGACCGATGACTTTGCTGCTTGCATGCATGAGCAGCACATTCTAATGCATACAAAAAGAGTGCGATTGACGGATTTCTGTCGGTAGTTATCCGCACGAAAGGACAGAGCTACGGACGAAACGCTTCTCTCCTTGGGGTATCGTACGCATCGTCGCTCTCGTTGCAGAAAATCACTGATTCTGTGTTTCACGGAAATAGGTGAAGAGCCATATTTGAACGCGAAAATGCCGAATCACCTCAAAAAACAGAAAAATTTGATGATTTCCGAGTATTTTTGAGTGACGAATGCTCAAAAAAGCGTTACAATATTCGCTATGGAGCATGGAATGGATAAGGTCATAAAGACTTTTTGCGTTTAGTAGGAAACATAAGCTGTATGTTATATTTATTGGATACGTGGGGAGAACTCGATCAATGAGCGAATCAAAGGAACGGATGTCCGCACAAAACGCCGGCGGATCAGAGATGCAACCGGACGAGCCCATGACCGAGTGGCTCAGTCTTATCAAGCACTCGTGGATATGGTTTGCCGCGGCCGCGGTGCTTCTTATAGGGGGCTCCATTTACGCTGTGTACGCTTATGATCGAATCCCCGATCCGATTGTCGCACATTGGAATTTGGCAATGGATCCGGACCGATATGCGGTCAAAAGCCTCGTGCGTGTATTGGCAATCTCCGGCACGGGAATACTGATCGTACTGATTCTTTTCTTATTCTCATGGATCGTCCGTATAACGGTCGTTTCCGGCTACACGAAGCTCGGAGGATACGACCCGATTTTCGATCCCTTGAGAACATCCTCGACCGAGGAGTCTCAGGATCCGGGCGAGCGGGTCCGTATTCAGAAGCTTCTTTTTTATGAATACGTCCGTCATGCGATCGGTATGGAGTCACTTTTGATTTCTCTTATGTTTTGCGCGGTCCTTCTCCGGACAATGAACCCGAGCGCCATCCCGTCCATCGGAATGGTCGTCGTCATTTACGGGGCGGCACTGCTGATGATCGCGATACCGATCATACTGATGTTGACCGCCGGCGTCGGCGGGCACAAACTGGACCCGTCGAGGTCCCGGCTCGTTTTCAGTTCATATGCGATCGGTCATGCGTTGATCGTCACGGCACTTTTCGCTTATCTTGTGACGATCTATCAGGTCGGGTGATCAAGCTGTGGGAGGATCGCTGTATGTCAGAAACGATGCATACGATCATGAATCGAATGAGTTATCGAGGGAAGTATCTGGATCGACCCGTTCCCGCGGAGGATCTGAAACGCATTATGGAGGCCGGTCTGGCCGCTCCTTCCGGGTGCAATAAGCAAACGGTTTCTTTGATCGCAGTGGATGACTCTGATCTGCTCAGGCGCCTTCACCAAGTGATCCGACCGCCGATCGGCGATACCGCTCCGGCGATGATCTGTGTGCTTACCCGTCGGATCGTTGCATACCGCGACCGTCTGTTCAATGTTCAGGATTACTCGGCCGCAATCATGAATATGCTCTTGGCCATTGAGGCGTTGGGCTATCGTAGTTGTTGGATCGAGGGTCATATAACGGACACGGACCGGATCGGCCGGCAGATGGCAGACATTCTCGGCGTGCCGGAAGAATTCGAACTGGTCTGCTTTTTGCCGGTCGGAATTGCCGCCGAGGAGCAGAAACGACCGAAGAAACGGTCGTTCGAGGAGCGGGCGTGGTTCAATTATTTCCTGAAGAATGAGTGAGATATTGGGGTCCTTTATTGTGACGAATCCCGGGATGTGATAGCATTGATATCAGAGGACTTTGATAAAAATCCGCTCCGAATCGAGTCGCTATAACGCGAGGCAGTACACTTGACGAGGAGCGCCTTTTCGGGCATTGCGCGAATCATTAGTCCGGTGTTTATGAAAGCGAGGAAGCAATATGGAAGCGTTTTGGGCCTTCATGGCCGGAATTGGTTTGTTTCTGATCATCAAATATGGTATCGGCGGGTTTTTTATCCTGAACCAGAATGAGCGTGCGGTGAAGACCGTTTTCGGGAAGGCACAGCGTATTGAGGGAAAGACGACGCTCGACGATCCGATTTCCGAAGGCTTGAACGAGACGGAGAAGGAAAGGTACAGTTACCCCCTGGTCCGCGTGATTCAACCGGGCGGTCCGTATTTCAAGTGGCCGTGGGAGAAGGTCTATAAGGTCTCCGTGGCGACCGAGACCGCCAATATGGCATACGATCCGGAGAATGCCAGGGCGAATCACAACAACACGATCCTGGATGCAGTAACGAAGGACCAACTGAATATCGGACTGTCCGGGCAGATTCGATATCGGGTTTCGGATAAGAATCTTTACGCATATATATTCGGCGTCAAGAATCCGATCGCTTACGTGATGGGCTATTTTGTGTCGGTTCTACGCGAGCGGATCGCCAATTTCGAAGGGAAAGCGATGGAGCTCGACGAGGAGCCTGCGGATAAGGATATCGCCTTAACGGTGCAAGGGATCTCGATCAATGATCTGCGTAAGAATCTGCGTGAGCTGAACGATCATATGGATCAGGAGTGCAGTGTTTCCGCCGCACGTTACGGCGCCGTGCTGGAAGCCTCGCTGATCACGGGGATCGATCCGCCGGAAGAGGTGGAGTCCGCCTTGGCGGCGATCAATACCGCACATAATCAGGTGTCCTCGGACATCAGTCTGGCGCAGGCGGCCGCCGACCAGAGGATCGTCGAATCCAGACGCGCCGTTGAGATCGAGACGCTCAAAGCGCAAGGCGAGATCGAGACCCTCGAAAAGCTCTCCGCACAGCTGATCGATCTCAAGAAGCAAGGTGGCCAAAAGGCTTTGGACGTCTATCTGCGCAATATCAAACTGGCGCTTCTCAACCAGACGACACGGATCGTACGGAGGCAGAAGCAATGAGTGATCTTATGGATATCCTTAGCGAAATGGGGATGAGCGATATGAGTGAATATATTATTTATGCTGTGATCGGTTTTTTTCTGGCGGCCTTTGCCATTCCGATCTTCTTCTTTATCCTTCGGCTTTTTGGCGTCTATGTCGTCGTGAAGGAGAAGGAAGCCATTGTTTATACGCTTTTCGGAAACGTCGTCGGCGTGATGTCTGAGCCCGGACTCCATTTCCTCTGGAAGGAATTTGGTCCGCGCGCTCTGATCATCAATACCATCGGACGCCGCTATCATGTCGATCTCCGATTGGATCAGGAGTATCTGCGCAGTCAGCCGGTCAACTCGGAAGAGGGCGCGCCGATGGGCGTCGGTATCTGGTACGAGATGTACATCAGCGACCCCGTCCAGTACCTTTTCCGCAATGCGGATCCGAGGGGCTCTCTGGCTGCCAACGTCGGCAGTTCGACGGTTCGCTGTCTTTCCAACCTGCCGCTCGAAAAGATGATGTCCGACCGCCACGCGATGAGCCGCATGGTACGGGAAGAGGTGTCCAACAAGTCGATGGATTGGGGATATCTTCTGGGATCGTGTTATATCCGTAAAGTGCATTTCCGCGACGCCGAGATGATCCGTCAGATCGAGAGCAAGGTCGTCAATCGCCTACGTCAGGTGACTTCCGCGATCAAGCAGGACGGCGCGAACCAAGTGAGTATCATCCGCAGTGCCGCCGAGAAGAAGGCTGCGATCGACTTCGGAAAGGCGGCTGCGATACGGCCGAAGATCGTCGGCGACGCGCTCAACAAGATCGCCGCCGACTCCGACATCGCGTCTGCGATGTTTGAAATTCTTGAGACCGACCGGATCCTCGACAGCAAGGTCCCGATCGAATGGATCCCGGAGGGAGCGGATCTGATGGCGCAACTCATCGCTTCGGGCGGAACGGCTTCGGCCAAGTAAAGCAAACGGGACTCTTTCTGACAATCAATATTAGGAAAGGACCGGCGCTTATGCAAGCGTCGGTTCTTTCGTATTACAATCCACCCAACGGCCGTTGTCACCGGAGGAACGGATAACGTCATGAACAAACCGGACACCCATCAGCCCGTCGAAAACGCCCGGATAGGTCAACGCGAGAGGATCCGCGGACGCTCCCGTGCGGCGGGCGACGATCGCCTCCGCGGCATCGGCGTATATGTTTGCGAAGGCCTCGTGAAATCCTTCCGGATGGCCCGCGACGATGCGTGAGGCTCTTACGGCGGAAGGATAACAGCCCGGCCCGTTCGGAGTCCGGAACTCCGCGGGGGCGCTGAGCGGCTTATAAATCAACTGCTGAGGGATCTCCTGATTCCATTCGATGGTGCCCCGCGTACCGCTAACCCGGACCCTCAGGCTGTTCTCGACACCGGCCGCGGCTTGTGTGACCCAGAAGCATCCCCGTGCTCCGTTATCGAAGTGTAGAAGAGCCCCGGCGTAATCATGGGTCTTTCTCCCGGGGACGATCGTCCCGACTTCCGCGGAAAGAGAAGCGACCTCCAGCCCGGTGATATAGCGGACCAAGTGATGCGCGTGCGTGCCGATATCGCCCATCACTAATGACGGACCTCCGCGAACGCGATCGTAACGCCACGGAACGGAACCGGTCGGAGCCGGATCGTTCTCGTTCGCTTTGCCGCCCTGAACATACTCGACCTGAATGAGTCGAATGGTACCGAGGTCGCCGTTTTCGCGCATGGCGCGAGCTTGTCGGACCATCGGATACCCGGAGTAATTATGGGTCAGACAAAAAACAAGGCCGGTCTCGCGGACTTTTCGAAAAAGAGCTTCCGCGTCCGTCAGTGTATTGGTCATCGGCTTATCGCAAATTACATCTCTTCCGGCATCAAGGGCGGCGGTCGCGTATCGGAAATGACTGTCGTTCGGCGTCATGATCGATATCACTTCCGCGCCGTCCGGTCGTTCGGATTCAACGCGAATAAGATCCATAGCATCCGCATAAATGCGGCCTTCTTGAAGGCCGATCAGTCTGCCGTCGCTCAACGCTTTTTCCGGGCGGGAAGAGAGTGCCCCGGCGACGATCTCGAAACGACCGTCGAGCACTGCGGCTTGTCGGTGCATGGACCCGATGAAGGACCCCGTTCCTCCTCCGATGACGGCGAGGCGCAAGCGGTGTCCGAGCTTTTCGATGACGGGATTGTTGTTCATTTTACTCTCCTCTTTATCCGTTGCTCCGCTGTTCAGCTTCCCGAATTATTCACCGCGTCCTGAAGCGCGTCCTCGACCGCGAGCAGGATGACTTTACTGCTGTATGTCGCACTCGATACCAAGTCGACCTCGAGGGATTGTTCACGGATAACCGTTTCCGTGATCGACTCAGCCGCTTGCCCCTGGCCGTTGACGTGCTTGAGCAGGTTGATATCGGCAATACGATGATCCCGGACCGTCACTTCGACGGTCACAGATACCGGAAAAGAGGAATAATCACCTTCATAGGTCCCATCGGATACCGATGACAGATCGACATCCTTCATCGGGATGTCCGCCAATGCTTCCAAATCGCGGTTGACAGAGGAGAAGAAGATCACGCCCGCGACGATCAACAGGACGACGACACCGAGGATGACCAGGATGACCTTGATCGGTTTCTTCATATAAAAACCTCCGGAATTCAGATTGCGCTCAGTGCCGCAACGATCTCTTCGATCTGTTGTTCGCGCCGTTCGCCGGACCAATTGACGATCCCGGTCGATATCATGGAACCGCCCTTCGTTTTACAGGCCGATGAGATCTGTCGGATTGCGTGATTACCGCCCATCCAGGCCTTTTTAAACTCTTGAGTAACAAAGCAGTGTGTTTTTTTGCCGTTCAGAGAGGCGATTTGGGACAAATAGAGCTTCATGGCCGGTGCAAGCGAAAAAGCGTGGACCGGGGACGCGAAAATGACTGTGCCATACGGCGCGATGTCCGGTGCCGTTTTCAGGGTCACCGGAGAGCCGGGCTTCGACTGTTCGTTTTCTGCTTCGACCCGCTTGATTTCAACCGAATGGCCCTTTGCGGCCAAGGCTTTCTCGAGTTTTTCCGCGACCGACATAGTGTTTCCGGTATTTGAGTAAACGATGATGCCAACTTTCATTTTTATTCCTCCGAGCGGTGATCGCTCAAGCCGAATCGGGTCTAAAAGTCCAAAGAGTGTATCTGTCTCAAATGAATTATATCACCGTTTTACGACCGCACGAATCGATTCCATAATAAACACGTACCAAATTGCCGATAATAGATGTAAAATGATAACTAGTTTTGTGATCAGTGAGTAAGAGGGAACTTCGATGTTCAGAGCAAGGTCGGCAATCAGTCTACTCGTTGCGGTCTTCTTGTGCTTGTCCGCTTTGACCGGCGGGTGCGGATGGATCGACCGGTCGGACCGGGATATCACATCTGTGGTCACGGCATATCTGGATGAAATTCAATCGGGAACGTTCGCCGAGAATCGCTATTTGTCTTCTTTTGCCATGGATGATCCGTTTTCGACCATGACCTTCAAGGACGACGCGACCATGGCATGTATGAACGCGTCATTTCAACAGATCAAGTATGAGGTCGTGGAAACCAGTGGCAATAAAAGCGATCGAAGCGGTATATGTACAGTCCGGGTAACTCTCGTTGATGTCGCTAAAATATTAGATGATATGAATGGCGAGTGGATCACTGCGGATAAATTGAGTGCAAAGATCGACTCGGTCGAAGCGCCGACCATCAGTGAAGAAGTGATCCTTTTCATGGAATATGACACAGCGTCCGAAACATGGCGAATCTCCGATTCCGCCTCAATCGCCGTCACTCTCGGCGTTCCGTACTCGAAAATCAACCTTTTTTCCAAGGCCGGACTTCCCGAAGAGGCGGTTGCGCTTTTCATGGAGGCGCTTGCATCCGGGGATTCCGAAAAGATCACCCCTTTCATCAAAACTTATTCTTCATACTCGTTGTTATATCCGGAAGATACCGAGATCACTGTACGGAGGGCCTTTTTGGGTCAGATCGATTATGAGATCGAGCAAGTGGACATCTTCGGAGATACCTGTGAGGTGAAGGTCTTGCTTGAGTATATCGACATGCAGGTCATCGCAGACCGCCTCGTTCAGGATACAGATCTTTTGTGTGAGATGTTTAAATACATATTTGCCATATTGCTGACTGAAGGGCAGAGTGCCTCACTGGATAAGACGGCTGCGTTGAAGACAGAAAAGTGGATCACCAACATCAATGACACGAATGCCGAGCGACTTCAGGAGCCCTTTGTATTTTTACTGGTTCCGGCTGAAGATGGGACTCAATGGAGGATCAAGAAACTTCCTGCCTTTATGACAGATGTATATTCTTCAGAGGAGGAGCCCGACGAGGAAGTGAGTTATTTGGCTGCCGGGATGGCTCTGGTCGAGTTGTGCGATGAGGGTGTGATCACGGAGCAAATAAAAGATGAAGCACTTGCCCGAATCGGGCTTCAAGATTTCAAGTGATGCACGCGGCAGGTTGACAATGATACAGCGGGAAACAATGACAGACATGAGGAGAGCAACGGCATGAAAAAAACTTGGGAGAAGATCGAAAAGAAAAGCCGCGTCATCGTGATCGGACTTTTTATTCTCATGACCCTTTTGGGGCTTCTGGTCACACCGGACTACGGGATGCCGTGGGACGAGCTTCTGGAGATCCGAACGCTCGGATCGAACGTTCGCGAATACGTCGGATTGTTCAAAGGAGAGAGAGAGGAGCCGACCCGATCGACGACCGGTATCGCGTTTCCCGACTACAAAGAAAACGTGGATATGGATCACGGGCAGTCCGTGTATTATCCGCTCGCCCCGGCGCTTTTCGCGAAATACGAGACCGGCGGGCCGCGCACGCTGATGCTCATCTGGCACGCATATACATTTCTGATCTTCATGGCGGGCGTGATTGCCCTCTACTTCATTTGCAAATTTCTGGCCGGGGACTGGAAGTACGGAGTGCTCGGCAGTCTTTTCCTGTACCTGAGCCCACGGTTTTTCGCGGAGGGTCACTATAACAGTAAAGACGTCGTGGCGTTGGCACTGGGAATCATATGCCTCGCGTTGGGTATCAAAATGATCGAAAGTAAACGCTTCGTCTTCGCGGTGCTCTTTGCGCTCGTCGCCGCGATCGCCACCAATATGCGAATGAACGCCGTATTCCTGTTCGGACTGCTGGGGATACTCTACCTGGTCCATCTATCCGTTAAGAAGCAATGGTCCAAACGGAACTTCGCCGTCGGCCTGACTGCCGTCCTTTCTTTTCTCGGTATCTATTATCTGATCTCTCCCGCGGCGTGGAGAGCCCCGCTGCAGTTTATCGGTTATGTATTTGCCCGGTCGACAAATTTTGAGGACTGGGGCGGGATCGTTTTTTTCCAGGGCACGATCCATCGTCCGGTCCCGTGGTATTACATTCCGGTCATGATCGCGGTGACGACTCCGATCCTGATCCTTCTTCTGGTCATCGCCGGACATGCGACTTCGATCCTCCAACTGATCCAGGATATCCGGAAACGCGAATTTTCGAAAACGACTCCGTACTATATCCTTTGTGTATTCTATATCATGGCGTTTTTGCTATTCACCATGATCAAGCTTCCCATTCTCTACAATAGTTGGAGGCACTTATTTTTCCTGTACGGGCCCATGCTCATCCTGGCTGTCGGCGCGGTCCGTGCGATCGTAAGCCGCCTGAAGGGCAAGGTCAAAGCCGTTTCGATCGGCGTCGTCGGCGTTCAACTTCTGGCGTGTATATTGATCATTATCATCAGTCATCCGTTCCAATATGTTTACCTGAATGCGCTGGCCGGGCCTGAAGCCGGAGAAAATTACGAATATGACTATTGGAATGTCTCTCAGGTGAAACTCCTGATGAAACTGATCGACAAAGAGAATAGTGACGAGCCCCTTAAAATCTATGCTATCGACTGGTATACGGCGGACGGCCTTGAGAAGGCGATCCGGGTCCTTCCGGAATCCTATAAGAAACGGATCACCTTGTATAACGCACCATCAGAGGGATCCAGTAACACGGTCGATTTTATGATGGTCAATAACTCCGTGCGACAAATCGCCGAACTCGAACGGGAGTATGGCGTGAACTGGATCTATTACGGAAGAGAATACGCGGAACCGATCGATCAGCCGATCGCCGCGTCGATCACCGCGTTCGGATCCGAATATATGATGATTTACGATATGAGGGAAAGATCGGACGCGTCGTGAAAATTCGATTCATCGAACCCGGAAATTTGCCGTACCGAAGATCCTTATTGAACTACTTCGTATATGACAAATATGTCCGAACGCCGTCGCACGGGCTTTTGACTCTCGCTACGATCGTCAACCGGGTCGAAAAGGACGTCCTCATCTATAGCGAGTCGATCTCGAAAATTCGGTGGAGCGACGTGCTCGATGCTGACGTCGTCTTTATCGGCATTTTCACATTTAACGCCAATCGCGGATACGAATTGGCTGAGTACATCCGTGAAAACTCGAAAGCGCTCGTCGCCATCGGCGGCCTTCATGCGACGTTGAATTATCCGGAAGCCGCCTTGCACTGCAATTATGTGATGGTTGGGGAGGGTGACGAACTCCTCCCCGAGTTTCTGGAATGTGTCCGGAAGGGCTTGCCGGTCGATATCCCAGGTGTTGCATATCAGAGTTGCGACCGGGTCATTTATAACGGCGAGCGACCGGTACCCCAAAACATCGATGTCATTCCCGACCGTGATCTTTTGTTCAACTACAAGAAAATGGTCGGCTATAACACGATTTGGCCGCAGGTGCACGCATCCAGAGGGTGTCCTCATAACTGTGACTACTGCGCGCTCGTTCACGCCTTCGGAAGAACCGTGCGCACCCGATCTCCGGAAAACGTGGTCGAGGACATCCGACAGGCGATCGCTTTTCACGATAACGGACGGCGATTGGCTGCGGAACTTCCGGGCAGTCCAAACGCCTGGAGGGTATACGTATCAATCTGAGTAATATGCCGACCACCGGTGGTATTACGTACAGAACGCAAGTACAGAATTACGGTTGGATGGCTTGGATGTCAGACGGCGCGATGAGCGGGACTTCCGGAGAGTCAAAGAGACTGGAAGCGATTCAAATCAAGTTAACGGGATTGGTCGCCAATCAGTATGATGTCTATTACCGGGTCCATGCCCAGGAATTCGGATGGCTGGGTTGGGCCAAGAACGGCGAGTCTGCCGGGACTGAAGGAATTTCTAAACGTCTCGAGGCGATCCAGATCGTACTGGTGCAGAAGGAAAGTACGGCACCGACGCCGACTTCGGGTGCCTACAAAGTTGTAACATACGCCGCGCAAAAGACTGCAGCGTACTCGATCGACTATTTGAAGGATGTTCTGAAGCATCCTGAGTCATTAGTGATCAACGATATTTCTTTTGGGTATTTCAATTCGATTTATATTATTGTCATCGATTTTAGGGCCGCTGACGATAACGGGAACTATATCCAAGGGTATATGATCGCTGTACC
>JAFGGR010000166.1 GCA_016930475.1 Clostridiales bacterium
GTCACCCTTTTCGGCATCGTTGCTGAGATTGCTATGGCTTTCTTGATTTTTAGGAAATCAAAGACAAAATCCGAGTGAAGTGATATAATTATCACAGGAGAATACGTTTGTCAAGGGATTGGGTGTGAAATATTATGACAAAAAAAATACAATTGCTACTCATCAGCATCCTGGTGACATTGCTCTTGATTTCCGTTCCGGTATTCGCGGCGGAGGGAGACGATGTAATCGTCTTGAGTGACGTTGAAGCGACGGACTATGTCGGTATTACCATCGACGGGTACTTTTCGGACTGGTCGGACAAGCCGATGTCTCCGATTTATTATGATCCCGGAACCTCTCACACCGGTTCCCTGTATCGGGATGAGACTTATGTGTACCTGTACATTCAAATGAGTGATGTGGGATATACCGAGTTCAACGGATACGGATTCCAGTTTACCGTGGACGACAAGTTGTATTCCTTTGCTGTTGTCCCTGTGAGCGGAAGTATCGGTGACGGCAATACGACGATGCAAGTGATCCGGGAAAACGGGTGGAAAACCGTACCCGACGCAAACGGCATCGTGAATCGAACAGCGGGACAGGGAGACCGAATGGAGATGCGGATTCCTTTAATATATTTCCCAAAGCAACCGGACATGATAACGACCATTACTTTCCAGTCCGATAACCTCGGGCCCCAGGTCCTGACCGCAACCGGAACCCCGACACTTCCTTTCATCATTGCGGGATCCGGTGTGGTCGTCGCAAGCCTCGGGTACTTTTTCCTGAAACGGAAACGCGCTAAATGATTCCTGCGGTGATCGTCGGTCTGGTTGCGTGGAGTTATGCGATTTACGTCTTGTGGCGAGCGAAGTTGACCTTTTTCAAATTTCTGGTCGGAAGCGTCGGGATGTTTGTATTGCTGATGCTGTTACTTCAACCGATCCTGACCGCTCCGCTTTCCAAGGCCGTCGCCGCCGTTACCGGCTTGATCGGAGAATGGACCGGCGCGTTCTACTCGTACTATCAGTATTCACTGGTCTTCATTCGCCACGGTGCCGATTCGATCTCACTGTACGTCGACTATGAGTGCTCCGGAATCATCGAGATTTTCGCATTTTCTTCTCTCCTCTGGTTTTTTCCGCTGTATTCGATCGTCGAAAAGCTGGTCGTCAATATTATCGGGATCATCTGGATCTTTTTGTCAAACATTATAAGAATGACCAGCATCTGCTTACTTGTCTATTTTTTCGGGAATGATATTTTCTTCTTTGCTCACGCGATATTCGGGAGGATCATTTTCTACACGCTTTCGATCATCCTCTTTTTCTACGTTTTCACGCGGGCACAGATCATGAAGCAAAGGGTGGGAAAATTCAGGTATGGAGACGCTACTGCTTGATATATTCGAAAAAATGATCTTCTGGATGGCCTGGATCATTATTCCGCTGGTCATGGAGATCATACCCGCGATCGGAGGCTTTGTGCTACTGATCCGGAAGCGTTTCTATAAAAAGAAGGATACCCGACCGATCCGTTTCCCGGAGATCACGTTGATTATACCGATATACAATTCGGAAGATACTCTTGAGAATTGCCTAGCTTCCGTGAATGCGTCCGATTATCCGAAAGAGAAGATCCTCATCATGCTGGTCGATAACGAGAGCCCCGACAAGAGCTTCGACGTTTTCTGCCGGTGTCAGAAAACTTTTCCGGAACTCTCGATGCAGTGGATGAAGGCCAGGCAGGGCAAATCGAAGGCGCTCAACATGTCTCTTTTCAACAGCGAGGGAAAATACGTCATGCATATCGACAGTGACGGCACGCTCGATCCGACGGCACTTCGTAAAATGGTCGAGCGTTTCGAAAGTAATCCGAATATTCACAGTATGACCGGCGTCATCCTGACCAATCCCGATATGATCGAGCGGACCGAGCACTTTCCGCTACGCCTTTTCCGCCGTTGCGAGTTTTTTGAATACTGTCAGGCGTTTCTGGCCGGACGCAATTTCGAATCCGAACTCGACAGTATCTATACGCTGTCCGGCGCTTTCTCCGCTTTTCGAAAATCAACGATCCTGAAGACGCAGATGTACAACACCGACACGGTCTGCGAAGATACTCACGTCACTTTCCAGGTGCGCAAGCTGATGAAGAAAAGCGTCCATCTTTGCGAGAACGCGTTCTTTTACGTTGAACCGATCGAAGGTATCAATCAACTTTATACGCAACGTCAGCGCTGGCAGATCGGCGAAATGGAAGTCTCACATATGTTCCTTCGCCAGTCCCTGCGATCGCACAAATTTTTCTCGGACTTCATGGTGCGTATGCTGACGTTTGATCACACCTTCGCGTTCCCGCGGATGATCTGGTATTTCGCGCTGATCTGCCTGACATTTTTGAACTACCCGGTCTATCTGATCGTCGGCTCGATGGTCATTCTGTATGTCCTTTATATGATCGCAGGTGCCCTTTACTACTTCAATATCATCTCGTACCTCAGGGACTTCCCGCAGATCCGGCGCTATTACGCGCGTAAGTGGTATATTGTTCCGCTGATGCCCGCGTATAATTTCGTCGTTTTCTGGATCCGCTTTGCCGGGATCATCAACAGCATTAAAAATAGAAGCGGTTGGAGGACCCGGACACTCCGAGAGGAAAAGAAGCAATTCTCAAGCACGATGCAAAGTGATTTAAAGATATTGTCCAAAGTGAGAAGGAAGCTTTATCGCCTCATCAATGACGATGTGACGGGATGATCGCGCTAGGGGGGGATGATAACCGAATGAAATTTCTCAAAAAGAAAGACGGCGAGCTGATGAAGGTGTTCGCAAGCGTTGCCCTGACCGTTCTGTTCTGCGTCTTGGCGATCCTTTTTCTCGAATATCAGATATACCGTTTTAAAACCGATATCATGAACGGGTTTGCCCGCGAAAATGAATACATCCTGAAAATGGTCAGCGAGGAGATCCGCGACGAAGCCCTGAGCGAAGATGAGGCAGTCGAGATCGTCAAATCCGCGCCGGCGACCGGAACACGTTATTGGATGCTGTTTTCCGAGGACGGTCCGCTCTTCGAGCGTAACACGGATACCACATCCATGATATCCGGGATGAGCTTTGTGGAATTGGAGAATTACTATATGCGGCAAGGCGGATCCGGTGTTGTGCCCTTCATCGAATTGATCCGGAATGGTGAGTTCTTTTCGGCGGTCGTCATCAAAGACGTTCTGATCGGCAACGAGATCATCAGTGCGGATTATGTCGAGATCGGCGGCAAGCGCTACTGCGTTGCGGCCGGCATATCGCAGAGCTTCCTGTTCTCGTCGGCCGGCATCGGTGAACGCGCGACGATGCTCCGGATCCTGGTCATCGCGTGTTGTGCGATCCTCGTCACCTTGGTCGCCGTTTTTTCCTCTTCCGCACGAAACAAGGCGGAGAAGATACGGGAATTCCGCGAAGAATTGGTCGAGAAGAACCTCTTCATCCAGCGGGAGCTCGGCAAAGGAGACGAGCGATTGGATGATGCGCAAGCGCTTCCGGACCCGATCACCGGTTTATATACCCTGCGCTTCTACGAGACCTTCATGATGAAACTGACGAAGCGGCAGGTCTCTCCGATCGGTATGATCGTTGTTCGAATCGTCGATTACCACGATCTGGCCGCCGAAAAAGGCCTCAACTTTTCAAAGGAAGCCGTTCGCAAAGCCGCAACGATCCTTCTGGATCAAGCCGGCGACGCAGACCTCTGCGCGCTTCTTCGCACAAATGAATTGGTCATGGTCAAACTGAAGACCACCGAGAAGCTGACGATCCAATCCGCAAAGGAGATTTTTCGCGAACTTGCCGAATCCGGTATCGAGGCAAAATTCGCGGGTGGTTTTGCGTATAAAGAAGGAGTCACGGCGGTGGACGCCGTTACAGAAGCCGCCATGAACGCCGTTCGGCCGATCTAGGAGGTGAAGGAGAGCCATGCAATACAGCCGCTATAATTTCAAATTCTATCTGAACGCGAGTCACGCCATCTATTTGAACGGCATCCTCGGACAGAGCCATCCGCACACTTGGGAAATATCTCTGGATACATTGAAGGTACGCGACGACTTCATCCAATTTGATTTTATTGAGAAGCAGATCGAAAAATATCTCAACGCTTTTCAGGACACCGACATCAATAAGACCCCTCCTTTTGACATCACCAATCCGACGCTCGAAAACATCTGCTCCTACTTAAAGGACGAGCTTGGTGATCTCCTTAAATCCTCCGGTTGGCTTCTGACCAAGATCGAGATCAGCGAGACCCCTTCCCGGTCGTACATCATCGATTTAACGGACGAGACCGAGGCGATCCCGGATTTCGATCCGGACGACAATGCGCCCCCGACCGACATCGATAAAGAGGCGGACGAGCTTCTGGATCGGATGCTCGGAGAGTAGAACCATACTCACTTTATATTCCGATCCGACGGATCGGATGCTCGGAGAGTAGAACCATA
>JAFGGR010000167.1 GCA_016930475.1 Clostridiales bacterium
GATTCGCGTCGGCACCGCCAACGATGATCGCGTCGTCGATCGAGGAACAGATGTCGACAATGACGCGCCCCATATGTCCGCAACAGCCATTAAGAAAAATGCGTGTAGGACGGTTGATATTTTGAGAACTCATGCGAGACCTCCGGCCGTATAGGTATTGTGAAAGGAAAGATCATATAGGTTCAGGACTGTTCTCAACTTCGCGTGGCCTTCGGCGGACATATCGCAAAGAGGAAGACGACAAGACCCGACATTCCAGCCGAGGATGTTCAGAGCTTCCTTGACCGGTATGGGATTAACATCCGAAAACAGCGCCTGGACCAGTGGAACGATGTCTGCCTGTATTTGTGCCGCACCCTTAAGGTCTCCGTCGAAAAAGCGATGAACCATTCGGCTCATCAGCGCGGGCATAACATTCGCAACCACGGAAATTACTCCTTTGGCACCCATGGAGAGCATCGGAACGACAACTCCGTCTTCACCGGAATAGAGCACGGCGTTATCGCCGCAGAGGTATGCCACCTCAGGAACCTGCAGGAGGTTGCACTCTTTCACTCCGACAATATTCGCGATGTTCATCAGTCGGGCGATGGTCGAGGGCGCGATATTCAGATTGGTTCTCGACGGAACGTTATATAAGATGATCGGCTTATCGGTGGCCTTGGACAACGCCTCATAATGGCGAAAAAGACCTTCCTGGGAGGCCTTGTTATAGTATGGAGTAACAATCAGAAGCGCGTCTGCGCCGATGGCCGAGGCTTCGGCGGTCAGTTTGGCTCCGTGAACGGTATCATTGCTTCCGGTGCCCGCGATGACAGGCAAGCGACCGTTGACTTGTTCGACAACGATCTGAATGGTTCTAAGATGTTCAGTGTCCGGCATTGTCGATGCTTCTCCGGTGGTTCCGCAAACAACGATGGCGTCCGTTTCGTTCTGAATATGGAAGTCAACTAACTGTCGGAGCTTCTTCTCATCGACACCTCCCTGAGCAAACGGTGTGACAATAGCAACGGCAGAGCCGGTGAAAACCGGTGTTTTCATGTGTTTGACCTCCTTTTCTCCCCAAACGGGTAATGATGTGATTGAGTACGAGGAAATCATAGCATCTACTATACTTCAGCGTCAATTGTGTAATATAATGGTTTCTCATGAGAACAAGCGATTTCTATTATCATCTTCCCGAAGAACTGATCGCGCAGCATCCGCTCGACGAACGTTCCGCATCCAGGTTGTTGACACTGGACGGCCCGACCGGCGCAACGGCTCACCGACGCTTTGACGAGTTGCCGGATATCCTTAATCCGGGAGACTTGTTGGTGATCAACAACACAAGGGTCATTCCGGCCCGTTTGTTGGGTGTGCGTGCGGATACCGGAAAAGCGATCGAGATCCTTCTTCTCAAGAGGATCGATCTTTATAACTGGGAGACCTTGGCTCGTCCCGGAAAAAAGGTGAGGGTAGGGAACCGCTTGGTGTTTCTACCGGGGCGACTGGAGGCCGAGGTTGCCGATGTCCTTGAAAACGGCAACCGAATCATTCGCTTTTCATATGAAGGGACGTGGGAAGAGATTCTGGCGGAGGCCGGTACTGTACCGTTGCCGCCCTATATTCACGAAAAAAACGACGATCCCGAGCGATATCAGACCGTTTATGCCGTTGCGCCCGGCTCGTCCGCCGCTCCGACCGCCGGTCTTCACTTCACCGAAGCGATTTTCGATCGTATCCGGGCAAGAGGGGTCGATATCGCGGAGTTGACCCTGCACGTCGGACTCGGCACTTTTCGACCGGTCAAATGTGAGGACATTGCGGACCATATCATGCATACGGAATGGTATGATTTTCCGCGGGAAGCCGCGCTGAAGATCAAAGAGACACGCACCCGCGGCGGAAGGATCGTTGCCGTCGGGACCACTTGTTGTCGAACGCTCGAATCGGTGTATCGGGCAGATCCGTTGATGAGCGAGCGGTCCGGGTGGACCGACATATTTATATATCCCGGCTATCGATTCGGCGTTGTCGATGCGATGGTCACGAATTTCCACCTTCCCGAGTCGACCCTGATCATGCTTGTTTCCGCGTTTTCGGGAAAAGAGAATGTGCTTCGGGCCTATCAGGAAGCGATCGAACAGAGATATCGTTTCTTTAGTTTCGGAGACGCCATGTACTTAACACGTAAAGACGAATCGGATAAGCGAGGATGACAAATTGAAGACTGACAAAAATGCCGGAACCCCTGTCCGCTACGAACTCATTCACACCTGTAAACAGTCCGGTGCGAGACTGGGCCGGGTGCACACTCCGCACGGGTCATTTATGACACCGGAATTCATGCCCGTTGGCACACAGGCGACCGTTAAGGGGATGTCTCCGGACGAACTCGAGCAGATGGGCGCAAAGATCATACTCTCCAATACGTATCATCTTTGGATGAGACCGGGAAGCGACATCGTCCGTGAGGCGGGCGGGCTTCATCGATTTATGAATTGGAAAAACGCGATTTTGACCGATAGCGGAGGATTTCAGGTTTTTTCGCTCGCTCTGCCGAAAAACATCAAGGAAGAGGGCGTCTTTTTTAAGTCGCACATTGACGGCTCTGCCCACCTCCTGACACCGGAAAAGTCCATTGAGGTCCAGAACGATCTGGGTTCGGATATTATGATGGCCTTTGACGAGTGCGCGCCCTTTCCGTGCTCACACGAGTACGCAAAGACAGCGGCAGGCCGAACGACCCGATGGCTGGAGCGTTGCATTAAAACACACAAGAATAATGAAAATCAAGCGCTTTTCGGGATCATTCAGGGCGGCATTTATCCGGACTTGCGTGTTCAAAGCGCCAAGGAAATCGTCGCGTTCGATCTTCCCGGGTACGCGATCGGCGGTCTTTCCGTCGGAGAGCCCGGAGATGTGATGGCTCGCATGCTCGAAGAGACGGTCCCGCATATGCCTTCCGATAAGCCAAGATATCTGATGGGTGTCGGAACGCCGGATTATTTGATCGAAGGAGCCATTCGCGGGATTGATATGTTTGACTGCGTCCTTCCGACCCGGATCGGAAGAAACGGCACGGTGTTGACGCGAAAAGGGCGATTGATCGTCCGCGACGCAACGTGTGCCAGACAGTATTTCCCGATCGAGGAGGATTGCGACTGTTACGCGTGCAGGAACTACACCCGGGCGTATATCCGACACTTGCTCAAAGCCAAGGAAATGTTCGGATTAAGACTTTGCTCGTGGCATAATCTCCAGTTCCTGTTGAATCTGATGAAGGATGTAAGACAAGCCATTCAAGATGACAGATTGCTGGACTTCCGCGCCGAGTTTTTCGAGAAATTCGGATACGCCACAAGTTAATAGTTGCGTCACGAATAGTCGCTATACTTGAATCAGGGGGATTCAGGGAGGCGATCCGGTGTCGCGAACATTTCTTGTCACGGGCGCTAACGGACACTTAGGCAGTACCGTTATTCGCAGTTTGGTCGAATCGGGAGAGTCCGTAAGGGGCTTGGTGTTGCCGAATGATACGACCGGCGCGTTGGATGGCGTCCGGATTCCTCTTTTTGCGGGAGATGTCACTCGCATTGAATCACTTCAGTCTTTCTTCGCGGGAATTGAACCGGAAAAGACCGTCGTCATCCACACTGCGGGAATCGTATCCATAGAGAGCAAAGTAAACGATCGACTTCACGCGGTGAATGTCGAAGGCACGCGAAATATCTGCGATCTATGTTCGAAAATGAATATCAGCAAACTCATTTATGTCAGCTCGGTACACGCGATCCCCGAGGAGCAACAGGGAAAAGTCATTACGGAAACCGAACGGTTTTCTCCCGATATGGTCGTCGGAGGTTATGCGAAAACAAAGGCGGAAGCTACCGCTTATGTCCTCAGTGCCATCCGTTCGGGGAGAGTCCGAGGGGATATCGTTCATCCTTCCGGTATCATTGGGCCTTATGCGTTCACGGAATCTCACACCAACCAAATGATCATGGACTTTGCGCGGGGAACGCTGACGGCCGCAATACGGGGAGGGTATGATTTTGTGGATGTCCGGGATGTTGCGGAAGGCATTATTTCGCTTGCCCGTCAGAAGGGATCCGGTCAGACATATCTTTTAACGAATCAATTCTATGAGGTCACAGAGCTTCTCGGTATGCTCCATCGGATCACCGGACGAAGAAAGATAAGGACGATCCTTCCGCTGTGGTTTGCCAAAGGTACGGCCGCTCTTTCGGAACTTTATTATAAAATCCTTAAGCAAGCACCTCTCTATACTTCGTATTCGCTTTATACTCTCGGAACAAACGCCGTGTTTTCACATGAAAAGGCAGACCGCCTGCTTGGATATACCACAAGAAGCATGGAAGAAACGCTGAGGGACACCATTGACTGGATGAAGAGCACCGGACGACTATAAGGGGCAAGATAATGGTTGGCGCGACTTGTTACAGCCGGAATTGCGATTGTCCCCGTTTTCGCGAAGTGTACCGGAATCTCTGGAATAACTTGCTTTATCTCGTGCAGGAGTGGTAAAATCAATTGCATTCTTGAAATAATACGTGAAATACATAATTGGAGGAAATCATATGTTATATTTTCTGGCCGTGACCGATCCGGCAAGCGCGACCTCAGGGGGAACTACCGGTACCCTTACTGATATGCTGCCGATGCTCTTGATGCTCGGTGTCGTCATGTTGGTCATGTATTTTATTACGATCCGCCCTCAGCGGAAACGCGAGAAGGAACTCAAGGCTCAGGTCGATAAGATGGTGGTCGGCGATAAGATCGTAACGATCGGCGGTATCGTCGGAACGATCGCGAACATTCGCGATGATGAAGTAACGATCACGACGAGTGTTGCCAACACGATGATCACCTTCAGAAAGACAGCCATCAGTACCGTTACCAAGAGAGACGCGACCTGATCGTCCGGTCGTTATCATGAAATCATAAACGGAGGAATAAGATGAAGCATATCAAAGTTGTCCATCAGGCCAATGTGAAAATCCCTTGCTCGGGAAAGGCCTGCGGCGAATGCCAGACATCCTGTCAATCCGCTTGCAAGACCAGTTGTACCGTTGCCAATCAGCCTTGCGAAGCCGATCGCTGACAATCAGAATCGATTATGACAAAGAAATAGTGAAGGCGGCGTAGTTCGTCTTCATTATTTTTATTTAACGGTTAGGAGGCTCTATAATTGGTTTATTTATTTGAAATGAAGGGCAGAAGGATCGCTTATGACTCCGAGTGCTCCTCTATATATGATTTGGATGCGTTGGCTTTTCGTGTTTTGGGAATGTATCGGGATCGGGACGGGAAAAGACCCGACCCCGATGTTCTTCGCGATCTTTCCGATAATGAGGAGTTTGCGTACGAAGAAATCGACGAAATCTGTGATTCGTTCGATGAGCTCATCAAGGATGGGGTTTTGTTTGCGCCGGTTATTCAAGCGGATTACTCGACACTTTATCCGGACGGGCCGATCATCAAAGCGATGTGTTTGCACATCTGCCATGACTGTAATATGCGTTGTCGGTATTGCTTCGCCGGGACCGGCGATTACGGCACACATAAACGCTCGATGCTTTCCGTTGAAACAGGTAAAAAGGCCGTCGATTTTCTGATCGCGGCCTCCGGTAATCGACATCACCTGGATATTGATTTTTTCGGCGGAGAACCGCTCCTCAACTGGCCGGTCGTCGTCGAGCTTACGGATTATTGCGAGCAGGCCTCGATCAAGACGGGCAAGGATATCCGGATCACGATCACAACCAATGCATTGCTCTTAGACCGCGAGAAAACCGACTTTATCAACGCTCATATGAAAAATTGTGTCTTGAGCATCGATGGGCGCCCGGAGATCCACAATAAGATGCGTCCGGGAATCGGCGGTAAGCCGACCTACGAACCCATCAGCGAAAACATTCGGAAATTTATCGTTTCCAGAGAAAATAGCGACTTCGCCTATCATGAATATTATGTTCGCGGGACATTTACGCGCCATAATCTGGATTTTTCCGAAGATGTCCGTCATATTGCGGATCATTTAAATGCGCGGCATATTTCGATGGAACCGGTCGTCTCTGCGCCCGACACCGGGTACGATATTAGAGAAGAAGACATCGACATCATCAATAATGAATACGAGCGATTAGCCGAATATATCGACGCAAAGAAGAATTGCGATCGACCGGTCCACTTCTTTCATTTTCGGATGGATTTTGAGGGCGGTCCCTGTGTGTACAAGCGTTTGAAGGGCTGTGGCGTCGGATCCGAGTATGTGGCGGTCACCCCGGAAGGCGATATCTATCCCTGCCATCAATTTGTCGGCGAAGAAGCCTTTAAAATGGGAAATGTACATGATATGGACAGAATCACAGATGCAAAAGGCCATATTCAGCATGGAAAATTTATAGAAGATATTCTGGATCCCGATGTTCGTAAAATGTTTTTCGAGCGCCTGATGCCGGATCGGCCCGAGTGCAAAAAGTGCTTCGCGCGATACCATTGCGGCGGCGGATGCGCTGCAAACCGTTATTATTCGACCGGTTCTTTGGACGAAGAATATAAGGTCGGGTGCGAACTAACGCGCAAAAGATTGGAATGCTCGCTTTGGCTGGCTTGCGTGAAGCAAGAGAGCGAGATGTGATACAATTTAATCAGATTGATCATCGAAAAGCGGGGCGGATAAAATGGCGGAAGAACTGACCATCAAAGAGATACAAAAGAGCGAAGAAGTGAAGACTCTGCTTCAGGCCGCCGGAGTTCAGATGGACTCTCTCGGCTATACGGAACATACATTTCGACATTGCCGATTGGTTTCCAATAAGTGCGGTGAGATTTTGGAAATCCTCGGTGAGGACGAGCATTCGGTCGAACTCGGTCGGATCGCCGGATATCTTCACGATATCGGTAACGCAGTGAGTCGCAACAATCATGCTTTATCGGGAGCGATCATGGCGTACGACATGCTCGTTCGAAAAGGCATGTCTTACGGGGACGCCGCAACGATCATGATGGCGATCTCCAATCACGACGAGGGCGAAGGGATCCCCGTGAGCAAGATCGCGGCGGCGTTGATCCTTTCGGACAAGGCGGACGTGCATCGAAGCCGCGTGAGGAATAAGCGTCATGAGACCTTTGATATCCATGACCGCGTCAATTACGCAGCGACACTTTCGACGCTTGAGGTGGTCGGTGACCGGGCGCGACTCAACATTGAGATCGATACCGAGATGAGTCCGGTGATGGATTATTTTGAAATATTTCTGGAACGGATGAAGCTCTGCCGCAATGCGGCTAACTACCTAAATTTGAAGTTTGAGCTGTTCATTAACAATACGCAATTGCTGTAGACAGCCGATCGAGATCAAGAGGTCAATCATGGCAGGTCATTCCGGCGGAATACCAGAAAATATCATTGAAGATATCATTTCCAGGAACGACATCGTTTCCGTGGTCGGGCAATACGTTCGATTCACCAAGACAAGCGGACAGAATCAATTCGCGCTTTGTCCTTTTCATTCCGAGGATACTCCGTCGTTCTCCGTCTCCGTCAGTAAGCAGATCTACTATTGCTTCGGGTGCCACAAGGGCGGCAATGTGATCCAATTCATCATGGAAGTCGAAAAACTCTCCTTTATCGAAGCGCTCAGGCTTCTGGCGGAGCGCGCGCAAATCACACTTCCGGAACCCGAGGACGACGCACTCAAAAAACTTTCCGTCCAACGCGACGAGATCCGCGACGCGCTTCTTGAGGCCGCGCGGTATTTTTATACTTCCCTGAACTCGGACCGCGGCAGAGGAGCCTCAGAATACCTTGTCAAGCGGAAAATAACACCGCAGACTGCTAAGAAATTCGGCTTGGGCTACGCTCCGGATGAATGGGAAGGGCTGTATCGATTTCTGCGCCAAAAGGGTGTTCGCGACGAGACCCTTCAGAAATGCGGGCTCTTCACAAAGAGTAAAAAGGGAGGATTGATCGATCTTTTCCGCGGTCGGCTGATGTTCCCGATTTTCGATCCGATGGGTAAGATCGTCGCGTTCGGCGGAAGGATCATGACGGACGGTACACCTAAATACATCAACTCACCCGAAACGGACGTCTATTCCAAGCAAAGAGTCCTGTACGGCCTCAATTTCGCGAAAACGTCCAAGGAGAAGTCTCTGATCATCGTCGAGGGTTACATGGATGTCATTTCCATGCATCAGGCCGGTGTGACCAATGCGGTCGCCTCGCTCGGGACGGCCCTCACGGACCGACAACTGTCGCTGGCTTCTCGCTACGCGGAGGAGATCGTTCTCTTTTTCGATTCGGACAATGCGGGCCGAAACGCCGCGATCCGAAGTCTTAAGGCACTCATGACAAGGCTGAACCGCCCGTCCGGCATGAACGCGAAAATGTCCGTCGGACGCGTTCCGGACGGCAAGGATCCGGATCAGTATATTCGCGAGCACGGGCCCGAAGCTTTTCGAAAAGTAGTTGCCGGCGCATTACCGGTATTGGACTATTTGGTTGAAGCGGCCCAGGCACAGAGCATTGAGGACGGAAGATTCGACGCAAGGACCTTTCAGTCCCTTGCATGTGAGTACTTGTCCTGGGAGTCTAACGCGGTCCTCCGCGAGCGGGCGGCCGGTACCGTTGCCGACATTCTGAAGGTTTCGGTCGCGAGCGTTTTGGCGGAGGCGAAACGAGCGGAGGACAATGAGAGAAAATCGGGAACGCTCGAGCCCCTTCGCACGATAAAGGAGCAGATCTCCGCGGTGCCCGTGGAGGAGACCAACCGCGCCACACATCAGGAAATCGTCTTGCTTTGCTTTCTTTGTGAGAATCCGGAAGTTTTTCAGGACATGCCGGACAAACCGATCGCGACCGATTTTTCGGCCGGTACGATGCGGACGATCGCGAACGAAATGATCGCCATGCTTTATAAAGGATTCGGCGGAGCCGCCAAGCTTCTGGAACTATCGGAAGGCAAGGAGTTGAACGGTCGTCCGGCTCGGGATCTGTTCTCGGGGATCCTGATGAAAACTAAAGACATCCGTGACCCGCAGAAACTTTCCCGATTTGTGTTGGACTACCTGTACCGGGTTCGTGAGCAGGTGTATACAAGAAGAAAGAAATACCTGGCGGTGCAGATCGACGGCATGGCCGAAGGTCCGGACCGCGAAGCTTCAGTCAATGCTTTTCGAGAGGTAAATGATTACCTTAAGTATTTGCGCGAGCAAATCCGGGAGCTTTCCAATTGATAGACGGGCGGAGGTCGATGTGATCACAACAAAACTGCCCGCGCGCCTTCAATGCATCGCGGATGAAATGCCCTCGTGCAAGCGATTGATCGATGTCGGTTCCGACCACGGATTCTTTTCATCCTATGTCCTGGAGAGGCATCTTTCTCAAATGGTCATTGCTACGGATATTCACAGGGCACCGGCGCAAAGGACCCGCGAATATCTGGACATGAAGGGATTTACCGGAAAGTCCGAGGTATATTGCCGCGACGGATTAAGCGGTATCGTTCTTTCCGGTGAAGACGTCGTTGTCATCGCTGGACTCGGCGGACTGGAGATGGTGCAAATCCTCACTCGGGCACTGGCTGAGCAGGGAGGGGCTTTTCCGAAAGGCACGGTTTTCCTTCTTCAGCCCCAGCGCTCGGAGGAAGAACTCAGAGCGTTCTTAGCGGAGAATCTGTTCGACATCGAATCCGAAAGGATCTGCTTTGACCGGGGAAGGACGTATGTGATCATCCGTTGCCGATTTATCGGCGAGCCGCGTCCGCTTAGCCCGGAGCAGAGGATACTCGGGCCGTTTATCATCAAGGATCGACCGGAAGGTACGGTTCAGTATTTGGAGGGCAAGATCCGTTCGCTCGAAAAACAGCGACTCGGCCGTCCCGAACTGCTGACAGTCATTCGATTTGCCAACGATCTCTTGAGCGAAGAAAGGAGAACCGATCGATGAAAAACCCAATTGAGATGAAGGAAATTGTACGTTTTATGGACGAGACGGCACCGCGTGAGCGAGCGGAGGCATGGGATCATATCGGCCTAATGGTCGGAAGCGAAGAGGCCGAGGTTCGCGGTATCGTTCTATCTTTAGATGTCACTTCGGAGGCGATAGAACTCTGCGAGGAGTCGGGCGCGAACCTGATGATCACGCACCATCCCCTGTTTTTTGTGCCCTGCTTTTCGATCGATACGGATACGCCGCAGGGCAGTCTGATCGCGCGGCTCCTTCAGGGGAACATATCGGTTTTTTCGGCGCATACCAATCTGGATCGGGCGGACTTCAGCGTCAATCATGCACTGGCGCAGAAACTCGGCCTAAATACCGTCGGAACACTTGAAGATTGCGCGTTCGGACTTTTGTGCCGTAGCGAAAATCCATTGCATTATTTAAGCTTTTCGAGCCGGATAAGGGATGCGCTCAAAAGCTCAGGAGTATTCCTCAATAGCGCGCGGGACGGTGATGTTCAAAACTTCTGCCTCTGCGCGGGATCGTTTGACGAAGCGCTTGTTTCGGCTGTACTTCGCACTTCCGTCGACGCCGTCATCACCGGCGAGATGAAGCATCATCTGATGGTTTCGCTGAACGAATCGGGAGTGCGGGTCATTGCCGCCGGACACGAGGCGTCGGAGCGGGTGATCCTTAAGTATCTCGAAAACCTTCTTCGTGAGAAATTTCCTTCCTTACCGATCCGCATCGCGGAAGGGAATATATTTTGAAGCGCCGGATATTGTGGACAACCGGCGGGCATTTGTTTATGATGGTGATGTTTTCCGAGTAAGCCGGACGGTCGCGGGCGCAGTTTCGAAAGGACGCGCACGAGGAAAGTCCGGGCTCCATAGGACAAGGGTGCCGGGTAACTCCCGGTGAAGGCGAC
>JAFGGR010000168.1 GCA_016930475.1 Clostridiales bacterium
GACAACTCGCTCTTGATCGCGTCGGCCTCGGAAATCGAGTTCATTTGCTCCTCGGTCGGCATAAATACCGATTGTTCCAGATACTGAACATATTCGTCGGCGATCAGTTGTCTTTCCAGGAAAGAGGCAAAGCTCGAAACGGTCGTTCCCGGTCCGTACATTTGCGAAAGATAACTGTCGACCGTCATACCGTTACCGCTGTAAGAAACGGATTCGCGCAGATTATTGATGGCCAATTCCACGGTGCTCTTGACCGCTTCGGGGTTGAACGACTTGTCCTTGCCCGCTTCGATCCCGATCTGTATGGAACGCTTCATCGAGTTGCACGCCGTCTCATAAGCATATTCGCGATACGTCTTGCCGGTCTCCTCATCGAAAACGCTGTCCAAATCAAGACCCGGAGCAACCATTCCGTATTGCTGAAGCTGACTCACGGCTTGAGAAAAATTATAATTCAACTCGTTGACCTTGATTTTTTCGATCACCACGGGCTTGCCGCCCTCCGGGGTCTGAATAAACTCCGCGCCGGTCAGAAGCATGGCAGGGAGTCCTGCACTGTAAGCAAAAAAGCCTCCGATGGAGATAACGAACACGAGGATGATCGCCGCGATGACCAACTTCCTTTTGATCGAGGAACTTACGATCGGCTTCCTGAGTTTCTTATTTTTTCCGGTGACTTTTTTATTGTTTTCCATATTTAATCGTCCTTTTCTTGAGTGCTTTTCAAAAGCACAGCACGCCTATTATAATTCCCGACCCGAAAGAATGCAAGGAAGCTCTGAAAGATTATCGAGCCAGTATTTGGGGGACAGGGAACGGAGGTCCTCCTTCGGCATGTAAGTCCATTCGACGGCCGCCGAATCGACGCCGGCATTCTCCGCGCAAATGAGGTCATGAATACTGTCGCCGACATATAGTATCCTCGTCATGTCGGAGAGCCCCAACTTCTCTGCCGCGAGATAGATCGGGGCAGGTGCGGGCTTGTGCTCGGTCGTATCGTCCCGCGACACAAGAACGGAAAAATACTTTTCGATGTCGAACTGCCTCATAGTGAACAACGCGGGTTCCCGTCGTTTGGAGGTGACCACCCCCTGAAGGACACCCATCCGCGAAACCTCTTCAAGTCCTTCGTGGATACCTGGGAAAATGCGGACGCCGGTAGGAAGATATCGCTCATTGGCGCGAAGGTACGCATCATGAAGCTTTTTCCGGGTCTCCTCATCGTAATCGCGAAAAGCGGTCCAGAGCGGAAGTCCGATGGTCGACAAAATCGTCTTCTCATCCCTCCGTTCACCGAGGACCTCCTCGAAAGCGATGTGAAAACATTTGACGATCAGGGGAATCGTGTCAACGAGTGTACCGTCAAAATCATAGAAAATTGCGTCGTATTTCAGGGGTCTGTCTGCTGATGCTGTATTATCTTCAGTCTTCATCCTTATCCTCATACTTTGGCTCTTCTTCCGGAAGGATGTGCAAGCGCAGTTTGGAGATCCACTTGTCCTGGACCTGCTCCACCCGGACAATGATGTTCTTATAACGGACTTCCGGTGTCTCGCCGTCGTTCGGGATGCGATCGAGAAGCTGGATGACCAGTCCGGCAACGGTATCGTAATCCTCGTCCGGAAGGTCGATGCCGATGGCGATCTCCAAATCGTTGAGGGTCATGTCGCCGAGCACCATGTAGTCGCCGTCGGGAAGGAGCGTCAGTTGAGGTTCCGCCTTATCGAACTCGTCGGTGATGTTGCCGACGATTTCTTCGATCATATCCTCGATAGTCGCAATGCCCATGGTCCCGCCGTATTCGTCGACGATCACCGCCATTTGCATTCCACCCTTTTTCATCTCGCGAAAAAGCGAAGAAAGCTTCTTGTTCTCGTGAACCACCAGCGGGCGGCGGATCAGCTTTTCGAGGGAAAATTCTCCTCTTTTATCGGGATTTGAGGCGTACCCCAAGAGGTCCTTGATATGAAGAACGCCGACGATCTCGTCGATGGTATCGCGGTAGACCGGGATACGGGTGAACTGCTCCTCTGTCGCGACTTGCATCACCTCGTCGAAATCCGCGTCGACGGAAAGCGAAACCAACTTTTTGCGGTGCGTCATGATCTCCGAAGCTTCTTTGTCGTTAAACTCGAAAACATTCTGGATCATTTGTTTTTCTTCATCCTCGATGGAGCCGGACTCACTGCCGACATCGACCAGCATCCGGATCTCTTCCTCCGTGACATTTCGGTCGTTGGCGTTCGGGTCGATCTTCATGAGCCGGAGCACCCCGTTGGTCGACAGTGTCAGAAGCTTAACGAACGGTTTCATGATCAGGCCGAACACATTGACGACGGATGCCGAGACAAACGACACCCGGTCGGGATATCTCTGCGCGACGCGCTTGGGGACCAGCTCACCCAGGACCAGCGAAAAATAAGACAACACAATAGTAATGACCACCATGCTGACCGGGCGAAGGATCGACTCGTACTTTCCGGCCGGATCAAAGACTCCGTAGAGCAGATCCGTGAATTTATCCGCGGCAAAGGCGGACGACAGGAAGCCGGCCAGGGTCACGCCGACCTGGATGGTTGCCAGAAACGACCCCGGGTTCTCGATGAATCGCAAGACGCGCTTCGCTCCCCGGTGTCCCTCCTCGGCCATTTTCTTGATTTTGTTGTCGTTTAGAGTGATAACGGCCATTTCTGTGGCCGAGAAGAATGCGTTGATCAAGACAAAAATAAAAACTATGAGCAGGTCGACGATAATTCGGCCTATATCGCTGTCGGGCACAGTGTCTCCTGTCCTTTCTTGGGTAGAAGTCCCGTTCTGCGGTATCTGTTCGCACCGCTAATGATCGTTCGGTCCGCGTCGCGAAACATCCCGCACACGCTCCTTACAGAAGGGAATATATCAGATTTCGCGTGCTTTCACAAGAACGCGCGTTCAGCGGTGCTTTTCGAGCCGCTCGAAAAGAATCGTTTGAACGGCCTGCGGGTCGGCCTTTCCGTGCAGGAGCCTCATTGACTGCCCGATCAGGAACTGGACGCTCTTGGGGTTACCGGCAAGATAATCTTCGACCGCTTTGGGGCTCTCATCGATAACACGATCGATCGCCTCTTCGATGACCGAGCGGTCCGAGACCATCGCAAGACCGTTTTGTTCGACATATTCAAGCGGGTCGACGTTTTCCATGTAAACCTCGCCCAGCACCTTGCGGCCGACCGTCCGGCTGATCGTTCCCTCGGAGACCATCAAGATGATCTTGCCGAGCGCGTCCTCCGGGATACTCAGATCCTCAGGCTGACATTGTGCGTCCTTCAAAAGCTTCAACAGATCCGTCATAATCCAGTTGGACGCTTCTTTCGGGCTCCCGCAGATCTCCGCGGTGCGCTCGAAAATCCGGACTAGCGGGTACGAGCCCGTCAAGATGTCCGCGTCGTATTCCGGAAGGCCGAGTTCCCGGACATAGCGTTCTTTTCGAGCCTCTTTGAGCTCGGGGATCTCGCGGGCGATATCGTCGATCATCGCTTGACTGACCTGAAGCGGCAAGAGGTCCGGTTCCGGAAAATATTTGTAGTCGTGCGCGTCTTCCTTGGTGCGCATGGAATAGGAAACA
The DNA here is from genome assembly GCA_016930475.1 of Clostridiales bacterium. Taxonomy (GTDB): domain Bacteria; phylum Bacillota; class Clostridia; order Saccharofermentanales; family Saccharofermentanaceae; genus JAAYCT01. The sequence goes on from JAFGGR010000168.1 coordinate 3,605, forward strand.
CCTTTATCGTCATCCCAGCGGCGGGTCTGCTGTTTCACACCCTTGCCCGCCCGGAGGCGTTCGATCTGGCGTTTGGACTCCCCCTCGATCGCCCGCGCGATCGCCTTCAGGGA
>JAFGGR010000169.1 GCA_016930475.1 Clostridiales bacterium
CCATTCCTGCGGTGGTTGCGCGATCCTGTGTCCGAGCAGGGCGATTTCCGAGGAGGATCGGTCGATCGGTGAAATTTTTGACTATCGAGTCGGATCGGTTCGCGTGCTTTCCGGGAAAATGAATATCGGGGAGGCGTTCGGCATCCCGATCATTCGAACCCTGTTCTCGAGAATCGATCAGTCGGACGGGACGGTCGTCGTCGACTGCCCGCCGGGAAGCTCGTGCGCGGTGATGGAGAGCATCCGGGACGCGGATGTTTGTATCCTGGTCGCCGAGCCGACGATTTTCGGCTCGCATAATCTGGATATGGTCGCGCGGCTTACGCGATTGTTTGATAAGCCGACCGGCGTTGTTTTAAATAAATACGAAGAAGGGAGCGAGAACCCCTCGGAGCGGTATTGCGAGAAGAACGGCCTCCCGGTTTTCGAGAGGATCCCGTTCGATAAAGACCTCGGCATGCACCATTCCGAGGCCCGGATCGCCGCACAAGAAGAGAAGCGGTACGCGGAACTGTTTTCGGGTATCCTCGGGAAAGCGAGCAAAGCCGCTTCCGGAGGTGTTTCATGAAAAAGGTACTGATCTTAAGCGGGAAAGGCGGAACCGGCAAAACGACGGTCGCCGCCGCGTTTATTTCGATCGAAAAGGCGCGTGCGTTTGCGGATTGTGATGTCGACGCTCCGAATCTTCATCTGGTGACGGCAAGTCTTCCGGAGCCCGAACGCTTTGATTATTACGGCATGGGCGTCGCGGCCGTTGACCCGGATCTTTGTATCGGATGCGGCTTGTGCGCACAGTCCTGCCGTTTTTTCGCGATATCGATGAACGCAAATTCTGTTGCGGTCGTCGACGCCCCCGCTTGCGAAGGCTGTGGATTATGTGAGCGGCTTTGCCCGGTCGGCGCGATCAAGACGGAGGATAACGTCGCGGGACGGCGGATGCTCTATACGATCACCGAGGAATTGAATAAAGACGGTGCCTCTCCGTCCGGCAAAAGAACGGTCTTTTCGACTGCGGAACTGGAGATGGGAAGCGGCACGACCGGAAAACTCGTATCTGAGGTCAAGAAGGCATTGTACGATCATGCCGATAAGGACGTGCCGATCGCGATCATCGACGGATCGCCGGGGATCGGCTGTCCGGTCATCGCGTCGATCACCGGTACGGATCTGGTCCTTCTGGTCGCCGAGCCTTCGGTGTCCGGGATCAGCGACATGAAACGTATCGTGGAGACCGCCCGGTTTTTCGATCCCCCAATTGCCGTGTGCGTCAACAAGGCAGACACGAACGAGAGGAAGACCGAGGATATCATTCGCTTCTGCACGCAGGAGAATCTCCCGTTTCTGGGCCGGATCCCCTTTGATTCGCATGTGACCGGGGCGACGAATGCCGGGACCAGTATCGATCGGATCGATTGTCCGGCGGCGACCGCGATCCGTGCGATCAATGATCGTGTACGGGACATGGTAATTGGGGAATCCCCGGTAACTGATGCGATCAATGAGCGCATACGAGAAATGGTCCATGAGGACCCCTCTCCTGCGGAGGACGAATGAGCGGTATGAAGATTTATATCTTGACCGATAACGAGACCTGTTCTCCCGGGATCCATACGGAGCACGGCTTGAGCCTTTTGATTGAACTCGGCGACCGATGGATCCTTTTCGACATGGGGATGACGGATGTCTATCGGAGAAACGCCGACACGATGGGTCTGAACTTACATAAGATCGATTACGCGGTGATCTCGCACGGACATTACGATCACGGCGGCGCGCTTTCCGATTTTCTCGAAAAGAATCCGGCCGCGCCGGTCTATGTCCGGGAAAATGCCTTTTCACCGCATGAGTCGGATCGCGGAGACGACGGGCTTTTCGACATTGGGATCGTGATGCCTTCTGATGAGAAAGATAAAAAATGCATTGTTTTGACCGGGCCGGAGCATGATATTGAGCCGGGGATCACGCTTTTTGCGGTTCCGAAGCTTTATACGTCGATGCCGCTCGGGAACCGGAAACTTTTCGGGGAGGATCCGGACGGACGGCGCGTCCCGGATGACTTTTTGCATGAACAGAATCTTTTAATCCAAAAGGACGGCATATCGATTCTGGTCGCGGGTTGTGCGCACCGGGGGATCCCCAATATTCTGGCGTGGGTGAATGAGCGATTCGGCGTTCGTCCGGACTACGTGATCGGCGGCTTTCACCTAAGCCACTCGGCCGATTTCGGAGAAGAAGGGAAAAGTCAACTCAGGGAGTACGGGCAGGCTCTAAAAAACTCCGGCGCGATATGTTATACTGGCCACTGCACCGGCATGAAATCGTTTCGAAAACTTCGAAAGATCGTCGGCAAAAAATTGGAATACGCATATGCGGGAACCGCAATCAATATAGGGAACAAGGAGAAAGAGAATGAGTGAGAATTGTGATCAAAACTGCAACGGATGCCAGGAGAATTGTTCGGACCGCAAGGAGGAGTTTGATTTCTCCGCGCCGGCGAATGAATTCAGTCAGGTAAAGAAAGTCATCGGTGTTGTAAGCGGCAAGGGCGGAGTCGGAAAGTCTCTCGTGACGTCGCTTCTGGCGGTACAGATGATGCGTAAGGGTCATGCCACGGCGATCCTTGACGCGGATCTGACCGGCCCGTCGATCCCGAAGGCTTTCGGCCTCAAGGAGCGCGCGATGGGTAGCGAGGAAGGCCTGATGCCGGTTTATACCAAGAACAATATCGGCGTGATGTCGATCAACCTCCTTCTCGAAAACGAGTCGGACCCGGTCGTCTGGCGCGGTCCGTTGATCGCGGGGACCGTCAAGCAATTCTGGTCGGACGTCATCTGGGGAGATGTCGACTACATGTTTATCGACATGCCTCCGGGAACCGGGGATGTCGCGCTTACCGTTTTTCAATCGATTCCCGTCGACGGGATCATCGTGGTCACGTCCCCGCAGGAACTGGTCTCGATGATCGTGAAGAAAGCGGTCCGGATGGCCAATATGATGAATATTCCCGTGCTCGGGCTGGTCGAAAATATGGCCTACTTCAAGTGCCCGGACTGCGGTTCGGAGCACCGGATCTTCGGACAGAGCCGTCTGGAGTCGATCGCGGCCGCCTACAGTCTTCCGATCCTCGGGAGGATTCCGATCGATCCGAAGATCGCTTCGGCATGTGATGCCGGGAAAATCGAAGAATTCGAGGGCGATTGGCTCGACCGGGCAGCAGATATGTTGATCCGGCGCGTTAACAAGGACGATGAGACTGCGGCGGGATCGGCAACGGATACCGAAAAGGCTGTCATAGAAGAGAAAGGGAGTGGAACGATGAAGATTGCGGTTGCGACCGATCGCGGATCGGTGACTGAGCATTTCGGGCATTGCGAGAACTTTGTGATCTTTACGGTCGGGAACGGAAAAATCATTGGGGAAGAGAATTGCCCGAACCCCGGACACAAGCCGGGCTTCCTGCCGGTGTACCTGGATGAGCGCGGTGTCAACGTGATCATTTCCGGGGGAATGGGCGGCGGAGCCGTCGACCTGTTTAACGAAAAGGGGATTGAGGTCGTTACGGGCGCTTCCGGTGACATGCGCAAGGCGGCTGAGGCATATCTTTCCGGAGACCTCAAATCGACCGGATCGGTTTGTCATGAGCACAACCATGCCGACGAATGTGAGAACTGAATCTCTTTCGCTTCGGAATATATGAATAGGGAGAACGGATATGTCAAAGAAGGTAGAAGCTCAGATGAAATCGGCGATCCAGCCATGTCCGAAGGCGATCGTATCGGTAACGGACAGGGGCGGACGCGATAACGCCTTGGCGGTCGGATATTGCTGTAATTGCAGTTACGACCCGCCGATGGTGATGGTCGGGATCGTCCCGTCGAGGTTTTCGTATGAGATGATCAAGGAAGCCGGTTGCTTTGTCGTGAATCTGCCCGGCAAAGAAGGCAAGGCGCTTTTCGATTATACGGGAAGCGTTTCCGGAAGAAATGCCGACAAGTTCAAGGAATTCGGGATCCAAAGCACCCGCGCGAGTCGGATCAATGCGCCGATCCTCACCGATTGCCCGGTCAACATCGAATGTGTGATTGTTGACTCGATCCGGACCGGTTCGCACGAGATGTTTGTCGGCCGGATCGAATGTGTTCACGCCGACGAGGGCTTGACGGATGAAAAGGGTCAAATCAATTTCGAAAAGGCGAGCCTGCTATAGGCAGAAAATGGTTCTTCATAACAAATCCCAAAGACCTTCCCGCCGGAAAAGCGGGAGGGTCTTTTCACGGGGTGAGTTTCTTGTCATATACGTGGATCAGTATCTGGTGGGGGACCGTGAAGGCTTCAGCCTTTATATCGGACAACATGGCCTCGTGCTCGTCCTGAAACTGCTCGATCGTCTCGGAGTCCATCGAGGCGGCCACGCCGCGACAAGCCCTGATGCGGCCCAACCATGCGGTCTTCTCGAAGGGAATGTCCTGAACATAGTTTTCGATCCGGCGAATCCGGAAATAGGGTAAGGACCACTCGGGTACATCGGATGGCTGACGCGTGTACCCGCACCCTTGCCATTCGGGATTGTACTTGAGGATCAGTTCCTCGGTCTTCCGCGCGATTTCGCTTTCCCCGGGAAGCCAGGCCATCCAGACCGTCGCAAAAAGGCCGTCGTCGCGAAGGATCCGACAGATGGTCGGGAGGACCTTTTCCTTATTAAAGTACAAGAAACACTGTACGGCCGTGACGGCGTCAAAGGACTGATCCGGAAAGTCGATATCCTCAGCCGATGCTGTCGAAAAGGTCACCGGCAAGCGCTGTTCTTCACATAGCCTCCGGGCTTCGCGGATCTGCTCAGCGGAGATGTCGACTCCGTGAAAAGAGGCACCGAACCGGCACATATTGCGCGGAAACACACCGGTCCCGGTCCCGAGGTCGAGGATCTTACTGCCGTTTCTGCCGATGCCCGCGTCGAGCATTTTCGCGTAGAGCGAATCGGGGTAAATGTCCCGGTACTGCGCGTAATCCGCGGAGGTTTTTCCGAAGTCGAACGATTTGCCGTTGTCGATGTCCGATTTTTTCATGGTGCGATTCCTTTCTGAGCCGTTGCTCGAAAAACGTCTCGTGGCGTCAGATTTTCTGTGCTTCGATGAATAATCGGTATGCGTTACCCGTATAGCGTGTTTTGAAGAGTGAGTCGGGAATCAGTCGCCCGGCTTCTTTCCGGTTATAGATGCGTACGTCGCCCATTCCCTGTCGCGTGAAAATCAAGTTTTCGAGTTGACGGAAGACCGGCGGAGCGGTCGGATCGGCGATGTATAGAATCCCCCCGGGGAGTAGAATGCGATATGCTTCCCGAATAAATACCACAGGATCCGAGAAATGATGGAATGCGCAGCAAACGGTGACGACACTGAACGTACCATCGTCAAAGGGCAAGTGGTGCGCGTCTCCGACATGATATTCAAATCCGGGGTTTGATCGTCGGGCTGTACGGATCATTTCGGGAGAGACATCCATGCCGACACCTGTTATAGTGCTTTCCCGGATCGATAGCAGTCGCAGTAATTCTCCCGGGCCGCAAGCGACGTCTAAAACGCGGTCATGCGGGCGAAGGGGGAGATCCCGGGCGATATGCTTGACGAAAGCCCGGGTGAAGCCGTTTTCCGCGGAGTCAACATACTCGGATGCTTTTCGATCGTAATAATCTCGAGACTCGGTCGTCTTCCGGTCCATATTTCCCCGTTCCCCTTTGAAACTGCGAAGCGATATAAGAATAATAGCATACTCCGAGCTATCGGGTTCGTCGTTATTGAGGTCGAGAAGCATAACTATGAGAAAAAACGCACGGACATATATTTGCGTCGAAAGTGCAAACAATAATTCGATTTGTTGCTTAAACATATCAAAAACGATATTATGAGGAGTATACACACGAATGGAACAGGGGAAAGAAGCATGGATCTCAGAGGTCAGAATGACCGGGAGATGGTTGCGGCCATCGAATTGATGTTTGACGGCGTGGCGCATGTCGACCGCAACGGCTGTATATTGAGTTGTGATGCGAAGATCGAATCCCTTTGTTTGTCGATTGACAGTAAGGGACGACAAATCAATAACGAAGATCTCGAGTTGTTTGAAAAGGAACCTTCAATCCTCTTTTCCGCCGTGCAACGGTCGATCATCGAACAGAAACTGATCATTCTTGAGGAAATGCACTTGACCAGCGATCTTTTTTTCGAATGCAGGATCGCTCCTTTGGGGGAGGGTGCGCTGGTGGTCCTTTCCGATGTGACCGTTCGAAAGCTGGCCAGAGAGCGGCTTGCCGAAAGTGAGCGCAGTAAAGCGATGGTCCTGGCAA
>JAFGGR010000170.1 GCA_016930475.1 Clostridiales bacterium
GGTTTCTCGAAACGTTACATTATAGGAAGTCTTGACGACGGAATGCGTCCTTAAAACGAGAGCGTGTTGAAGCTCTTGACAATATCATTTTGAACGGAGACGTACAAAGTTGTGAAGTCCGCCTTTAAAGGGTTTTCGAAATATGAAGCAATGAATCGTTACTTTTCTCTTACAGTATACACGGAGTGGGTTTGATTTTCGCGTAATAGGTTATAATATAGAAGTGTTCCGTTGAAATTCAGGGATATCGACATTAAGGATTTTTACTGCATGCAGAAACGAATCGGATGCCTACTAATTATTTCGGTGCTCCTGTGCCTTGCCACGGCTTGCTCGGAGAATCATCTGACCACATCGACTTCCGTCGTTCACAACCCGAACGACTTTTTAAATCCCGCTTTGGAGCAAACTACGGTTGTGGCGACACCCACACCGACACCTTCGCCGACTCCTACTCCGACCCCGACTCCTTCTCCGACTCCGACAGCCAGGGAGATCGTCGTCAGCTTTCTGGGTGATTGCACTCTGGGCCAGAACAAGGACCACGTAGGGTCGGAGTACAGTTTCCACTCCGTGATCGGTCAAGATTATGCATATCCATTTATCAATGCGGTTACTTTATTGAGCCGGGACGATATGACCTTGGTCAACCTTGAAGGACCTCTTACGGATGAGACCGCTTTTCGCGAGAAGGAGATCGTCTTCAAAGGAACTCCCGAATATGTCGAGATCCTGGAACTGGGCAGTGTTGAGGCGGTGAATCTCGCCAATAATCACACGTATGATTATTGGGACATCGGTCTCAACGATACGCGCGAAGTCCTGGAGAACGCGGGAATACTTTGGAGCGACAACGTGAACTACTCGTTTTTCGAGGTGGACGGAGTCAAAATCGGAATGGCCGGTTTCAATTTTCCCTATCAGATGCAACCGATTTATGACGCGATCGACGCGCTTCGCAATGCGGGATCCGATATTGTCATCATTTCAATACACTCCGGGACCGAGCGCATGTATGAGCCGGACTCGGTAGGAATCAATATGGCACATGACATTATCGATTATGGGGCGGATATTTATGTCGGACATCATCCGCATCGACTTCAGCCGATCGAGTACTATAACGGCAAGTACATACTCTACAGCTTGTCTAATTTTGTTTTCGGCGGACAGCCGTGGCTCACGGACCCGGACACCGCGATCGTTCAGTGTACTTTTACCGTTGATTCGGGTGAGTTGACCGATGTTCGGCTGAATGTAGTCCCTTATTCAATGACGACGACATTTCCGGGCAACGACTATTGCCCTAAGCCTTACGAGCCCGGGTCGGAGGAATACAATCGTGTGATGGAGAAACTTCGATGGTCCGATCGTCCGGAATAAACGTTTTCATTTGACGAGACGGGTTTAGATTGTTATATTTTTTGTCGGGATACGACCCAATCCGGGAGGTGAAAAATGCCAATGAAAAAGGTGCTCGTCATACTCGGCAGTGATTCGGATTTTCCGATGATGGAGCCGTGCTTCAAGCTTTTAAAAAAATTCTCGATCCCCTTCGAGGCTCATGTATGTTCCGCACACAGATCTCCGCGTAAAGCCGCCGATTTGGCGGTAAACGCCAGAGAGAACGGCTTTGGTGTGATCATCGCCGCAGCGGGTCTGGCGGCGCATTTGCCCGGCGTCCTGGCATCGTTCACAACACTTCCGGTCATAGGAGTTCCCTGCAAGAACGGGGCTCTTTCCGGCGTGGACGCATTGTATTCTATCGTTCAGATGCCTTCGGGAGTCCCCGTGGCAGCGGTCGCGATCGACGGATCGGCAAATGCCGCGATTTTGACCGCACAGATCATGGCGCTCAGTGACGAGGTGTTGTCGGAGCGTTTGATCCTTTACAAACAAGAACTCGAGATGTCGGTCGATCTTCGGAACGAACGCCTCATCGAAAAACTTTCAACGATCGGAGAATAGGATGAGCAACGACAAATGGGTTGAAGAGTGCGGCGTGTTCGGGATTTATGATACTCAAAAGGTTCTCCACGAGGCCGCTCGACTGACATATTTCGGATTATTTTCCCTCCAACACAGAGGCCAGGAATCGGCGGGGATCGTAGTCAATCACGGCGGACAATTTCTCGGGCATAAAGGCGCGGGTCTTGTCGTGGACGTTTTCGATGACCTGCATCTCGGTATGATGACCGGTCATGCGGCGGTCGGACATGTGCGTTTTCCGGATTCCGGGGAATCCGGTTCCGATGTGATCCAGCCGATGCAAATCAAGTCTAAGGCCGGACAGTTGGCGATTTCGACCAACGGCGCGATCATAAACGCGAACGAGATAAGAAATCAACTGAAAGAGATCGGTGCGATTTTTCAGACAACGGCTGATTTTGAAGTTCTGCTATCCCTTCTTGCAAGGAATCGTATTTCATCCGATTGCATCGAAGATGCGATTTTGCAAATGATGGGGGAGATCAAGGGCGCGTATTCGACGGTGATCATGACCGACGACCGAATCATAGGATTCAGAGATCCTTTGGGGATCCGTCCATTGATCATCGGTAAGAAGGACAGCAGTTATATTTTTGCTTCCGAAAGTTGTGCCTTGGATGCTGTAGGGGCCGAGGTCGTACGTGATGTGCTTCCCGGCGAGGTCGTCACTGTTTCGGAGGACGGGATGTCGTCCCGTTATTTTGTCCCGAAGGAGACGGCGCATCGTAACGGAAAATTATGCATCTTTGAATTCGTGTACTTCGCACGTCCGGATAGTATCTTGGACGGAGCCAGCATTCACCAATCCCGCGTAAATACCGGTCGCGCATTGGCGCGCGAAGCGCCGTGTGACTGCGATGTTGTCGTGGCCGCTCCGGATTCGGGTGTCGCGGCCGCCATGGGTTATGCGCTAGAAAGTGGCATTCCATATGGTTCCGCACTTCTTAAGAACCGCTATATCGGACGTACGTTCATTCAGGCGACCCAACTTCAACGCGAAATGTCCGTGAAACTAAAGTTTGCGGTATTGAAATCCGAGGTGAAGGGAAAACGTATCGTTATCGTCGACGATTCGATCGTCCGCGGAACAACGACACGAAATAACATCGCGATACTCAGGGAGGCGGGGGCGAAGGAAATTCACTTGCGTGTTGCTTCTCCGCCGGTCCGATTCCCGTGTTACTACGGGGTCAGCGCATCGAATCAAGACGAGTTGACGGCAAGCCGGAGTTCCGTTGAGGAAATCCGAAGAGAGATCGGAGCGGATTCTCTTGCTTATGTCAGCCTTGAGGGATTAAAGTCATCCACGGAAGGAATTTTATGCGGCCATTGTGCGTCTTGCTTTGACGGAGCGTTTCCGGCAGGCGTGCCTGATTGTTGCTCGGAAACCGGCCGCATTAAGGATAGGGAGGACGACGAAGCGAAATGAACATTTCGGTTCTGGTTTCCGGAGGCGGAACAAACCTTCAATCGATCATTGATAGAATACGAAACGGACACCTCGCGGGCGTTCACATATCCCTTGTCATTGCTTCAAATGCCGAAGCTTACGCGATAAAACGCGCGGAGTCGGCAGGTGTTCCGGTTCGCGTGATCGCTCGAAAAGATTTTTCGACACGGGAAGAATACGATAGTCAAATGCTCTCCGCACTCGTCGATGTTAAGACCGAATTGGTGGTGTTGGCCGGATTTCTCTCGCTTCTCGGGCCTTCGGTCATCCGACAGTTCAGTGAACGAATCATCAATATCCACCCGGCGCTGATCCCTTCTTTTTGCGGGCCGGGGATGTATGGGATCAGGCCTCATCAGGCAGCTTTGGAGCGCGGTGTCAAGGTGTCCGGGGCTACGGTCCATTTCGTGAATGAACACTATGATGAAGGACCCATTATTCTTCAGAAAGCGATCGACATAATGCCCGACGACACTCCGGAGACTCTTCAGAAGAGGATCATGGTCGAGTGCGAGCAAGAGTTGCTTCCGCAAGCGATTCGCTTGATCGCGGACCGGCGCGTTCAAATTACGAACAATATTGTTACGCTGTTGGCGGACCCAATAACCGCCGGAAAGGAAACATTATGATCAGGAGAGCCATTATCAGTGTGTCGGACAAGACGGGGATCGCGGACTTCGCGCGCAAGTTGGTCGCCCTTAACGTCGAGATTCTATCGACGGGAGGAACGGCCAAACTTCTCGAAAAAGAAGGCGTACCGTGTCAGGAGGTGTCCGAAATCACCGGTTTTCCGGAATGCCTGGACGGCCGGGTGAAGACACTTCATCCGCTCCTTCACGGAGGGATACTGGCGATCCGGGATAACGAAGCGCACATGAAGCGCGTTCAGGAGCTCGGGATCGGCCTTATAGATATGATTGTTGTCAACTTGTATCCGTTTAAGGCGACGGTTATGAAGCCCGGCGTATCCTTTGAGGAATGTGTTGAAAATATCGACATCGGCGGTCCGTCGATGCTTCGGGCCGCGGCGAAGAATCATCATGACGTCACGGTCATTACCGACCCTTCCGATTACGCAATCGTTCTCTCCGAGATGGAAGCGACCGGAGATACAACTTATGAGACGCGTTTTCGTCTTGCCAAGAGAGTTTTCGAGCATACGGCGGCTTATGACGCATTGATCGCGGATTATTTCTTTAAGCAGTCCGGTGATGCATCGTTGCCTTCTCCATATACGATCACCTTTGACCGCGTAAGCGAGATGCGTTACGGTGAAAATCCGCACCAAAAGGCTACCTTCTTCAGGAACGCCTTGCCGGTTCCCGGATCCCTTGCGGAAGCCGAACAGATCAACGGAAAAGAATTGTCATACAATAACATCGCGGATACGGACGCGACCATCGGCTGTCTCAAGGAGTTTTCCGAGCCGACGGTGGTCGCCGTGAAGCACGCCAATCCTTGCGGAGTCGGTTCCGGCAAGACGATTTTAGAAGCATGGAAAAAGGCATACGAGGCGGATACGGTTTCTGTTTATGGAGGGATCGTCGCGGCAAATCGCGAGATCGACGCGCAGACCGCAGAGGAAATGAGTAAAATATTCCTCGAGGTAATCGTTGCCCCGTCATTTTCTCCGGAAGCCAAAGAAATTCTTTGTGCCAAGAAGAACCTGCGTGTACTGATCCTGCCGGATATTTCGGCTCCGATCCCTTCCGAGGAACTCAATTACAAGAGAGTGATCGGGGGACTTCTGGTTCAGGAACATGATCACAGCGTAATCGCCGCGGAAGGCTCGAGGGTCGTCACCAAGGCGCAGCCGGATGCCTCGCTAATGGCCGACATGGAATTCGCGATGAAGGTCGTCAAACACACGAAATCCAACGGGATCGTCGTGGTCAAGGACCTGCAGACCTTGGGCGTCGGCCCGGGACAGACCAACCGGGTCGGAGCGGCTAAGATCGCTCTTGATTTCGCGGGGGACAAGGCAAAGGGTGCCGTGATGGGCTCTGACGCGTTCTTTCCGTTCCGCGACGTCGTCGATGTCGCGCATGAAGCCGGGATCACGACCATTGTCCAACCCGGCGGGTCCATACGAGATCAGATGTCCATCGATGCTTGCGACGAGTTCGGGATCGCGATGGTATTTACCGGAGAGCGTCATTTCAAACATTAAAGAGAAACGGAGATACGAATGAAGGTATTGGTGATCGGTTCCGGCGGACGCGAACACGTGATTTGTTGGAAACTCAAACAGAGCCCGAGGATAAAAGAATTATTCTGTACCCCCGGAAACGGCGGGATCGCGACGATCGCCGATTGCGTCCCGATCAAGGCGGACGATATCGACGGGATCATCGCTTTTGCTTCCGAAAAGCAGATCGATTTCGTCATGGTCGCTCCGGAGAATCCTCTCGCGTTGGGACTGGTCGATCGATTGCAGGAACATGGCATCCGAGCGTTCGGACCGAGTGCGGCTGCAGCGCGGATCGAATCCTCAAAGGCTTTTTCGAAGGACCTGATGGTTCGCTATAATATTCCGACGGCACAGTACCGGCTTTTCGATAACGAAGAAGACGCATTGAAATATGTAGCGACTGTTACACCGCCTGCCGTCGTCAAAGCGGACGGACTGGCTCTCGGGAAGGGTGTTATCATCGCCCGGGACGAAGAAGCGATTAAAGACGCAGTCCGCGCGATGTTCTCCGAGAAGAAATTCGGCGATGCCGGAGACAAGGTCCTGATCGAGGAGTGTCTCGAAGGACCGGAACTCACGATCCTCGCGTTTACGGACGGGGATACGGTTCTTCCGATGGTTTCGTCAAGGGATCACAAACGTGCGCTGGATCATGATCTTGGAAAAAATACCGGCGGAATGGGCGCGATCACGCCCGGTGCTGAGCTTTCCGCAGAACAGGAGAAAGAGATTTTCGATTCGATCATCGCTCCGACCATCGCGGCGCTTCGAAGCGAGGGGACCCCGTTTGTCGGTGTGATCTATTTCGGATTAATGCTGACGAATAACGGCCCGAAGGTCATCGAGTATAACGCGCGATTCGGCGACCCTGAGGCTCAGGCGATCCTCCCCAGGATGGAAAATGATCTTCTGGAAGTGTTTGAAGCCTGTGTGGATCACACGCTGGACCGGGTGCAACTGAAATTCAAGCCCGGCGGCTCCTGCTGTGTGGTGTTGGCTTCCGGCGGATACCCTGACCAATACGACAAAGGCTTTGAGATCCGGGGGATCGAGACTTGCGGAAAGCAGGTATTTCATGCCGGGACTCATCTTTCGGACGGCAAATTCTACACGAGCGGAGGTCGCGTCCTTTGTGTATACGCGGACGCTTTGACCACCGATGAAGCGATCGACTTAGCCTACGAAGGGGTGAAGAATATCCGATTCCAAGGAATGCACTATAGAACCGATATCGGACGAACGGGGACAGCGATTTGAACTACGGAATATACGGCGGCGCGTTTGATCCATTCCACAACGGGCATATCGAAGTGATACGCGGGGCTCTTGCAAGCGGTCTGATCCAGCGATTGACGGTCGTTCCGACCGGCTCGCCGGTCTTTAAGAGCAATCGGGATCTGACCTTGGCTCCGTATCGTTTTTTCATGACGCGAAAAGCCCTGAAAGACATGCCTGAGTGCGTAGTGTCTCCGGTAGAGATACTGAGCCGCGAGACATCGTATACGATCGACACATTACGATCGGTTGTGAAATCAGAGAATATCGGAGAAGAGGACCGATTGTTTCTGATTTGCGGCGCGGACGTACTTTTCGAGTTCGAAAAATGGTTTAAGCCCGAAGAAATCCTTGAAACAGCGACGCTGATGGTCGCCGAGAGACCCGGTTATCGAAACGATGAGATTCGAGCTAAGGCATCGGAGATCATGACGCAGTTCGGCGGTCAGGTCGTCTTTTTCCCGATCGAAGCGGTGGATGTCTCGTCGAGTGACATCCGAAAGACCCTTGATTTCTCGAGTGTCCCCGAAGGCGTGAAAGAATTTATCGAGACCAATGACTTGTACCCCGCCGACCGGCCACTTGATCAAATCCGCGATAACACATTCGAGATGCTTTGTGAATACAGCCGTACGCTATTTTCGGAAATATCCGAAAAGCGTCTCCTGCACAGCCTGAACACCGCCATATTAGCCGTTCGCTATGCGATACGATTCGGCGAGGACCCCGATAAAGCGGCCGTTGCGGGACTTCTTCACGATTGTGCCAAGGAACTGCCGGAGAGTGAAATGTTGGAGATGGCCGGGGAGGAAGGGAACGAGTATTCGATCATCGAGATGCTCCACGCACCGGCAGGTGCCCAATACGCGGAGACACGCTATAATGTCCGTGAGGACGACATACTAAAAGCCATCGGGTACCATACGACCGGACGAGCACACATGACCGGGATCGACAAGATCGTGTACCTTGCGGATAAGCTGGAGCCGGCTCGTAAGTTTGACGATTTGAAAGAGATTAGAAGACTCGTCGAAACGGATCTGGACGCCGCTATGATCGAATGTTTGAACTCGGTCCGGGACTCTCTCACTCGAAAAGGAATGCCTTTCCATAAAAATTCATCAATGGCACTTGCTGAGTTGTTACAAAAGAAGACATCTACAATCAATAAGGAGGAAAGAATGAATTCAACAACAACGAGCGAAAAAATCGCCGAAATTCTGACGAACAAGAAAGCAGCTGACGTCGAAATCATACCTGTTGCAACCAAAACGATCATTGCGGACTATTTCGTCATAGCGAGCGGAACTTCAACGACACACGTCAAAGCACTGGCCGATGAGGTCGCATACGTTTTAAAGAATGAATGCGGTATCAGTCCGGAAAGGATCGAAGGGATGTCCACCGCTCGATGGGTCCTGCTCGATTATAAAGATGTTGTGGTTCATATATTTCATCCCGAAGAACGTGCGAATTACAGCCTCGAAAAGCTTTGGGGAACCCGTCCCGCTGATCCGACGATCGTGGAAGAAGGTCCCGAAACAACGGCAGATTCCTGACCGCTCTTCGGAAAGATCAATACTCTCCGTGACTGAAGAAGATGACAGGGTCATTCTTTGACGAATTTACGATCGCGTGTCGTTTTTTGGGCACCTGATAAAGCCCGCTGACTGGTATTCTTTTCATCAACAGGAGCGGGAACCGGATATGGACTCATCGAAGAAAAGGACATTTGGAATTCTGATCACTGCCGCTATCGGATTGATCGCGTGCGGTGTGCGTTTGTATTATGAATATCGAACACCTCCGGCAGTCATTTACAGAAATGCTGATTCGACATCGCCGACCTCTTTTATCGGAACCGGCCCCTCTCTTGCAGATAACGCAGTACTATCTTACGGTCTTGGAGACGATGGGATTGAAGAGACCGCCATCCCCGAAGAAACCCGGCCTGAGCCGATTCCGATATATCTTTGCGGTGCCGTAGAGATGCCGGGAGTTTATTATGTCGAGATCAACACCTTTCTCTTTGAATTGATCGATCGTGCCGGTGGCCTCAAACCGGATGCAGCATCGAATCACATTAACATGGTGATGGCATTGGACGCACCGGTTTCCGTATATATTCCATGGCTTTTTGAATTAGATCAGGAGGAACCTGCGTTATCTCAAACAATGACCGGCGGATTTATCCGCGACAGCGAGGATGCCTATATTTGGGGTGAACCATGCAGCGAAGATCCGGACACCCGGGAAGTCGGGAACGAATCGCTTAAGATAAATATCAACACGGCGGATTTAAGTGAATTGGTGAAGCTGTCCGGGATCGGGGAAGTGACAGCTTCGGCCATTATTCGCTACAGGACAGATAACGGAACGTTCGAGAAAATCGAAGATATCATGAAGGTGCCGGGGATCAAGCAGGGTAGATATGACGCTATCAAGGACAGCATTGAAGTGTAAGGCGGATCAGATCCCCGAAGGAGGATTAACGAAGAGAAGAAGCAACTTGCATTTGGTGTTTTTCTGGAGTAAACTTACCTCCATAGATAAAGACTGTGACAGGGACATGCACCGATCGTACGGATCATCAGAGAAGGAAGACCATTGGCTGGAAGTCTTCCGCGATCAACTTTTCGAGTGTACCCCCCTTGAGTCTCCGGGAGAACGCGGCGAACCATTGACCGCTAATAACTCAGGACGCTGACTGCGTTACCGTCATTGATGAAGAGGCGCTCCGAGGAGCGCAATTTGGGTGGAACCGTGCGACCAGCACCCCAGAAGGGGTTGGATCGCGTGGTTTTTTTTATTTATTTTCGGGAGGTCACTATGTTTGATTTTGAAACAGAACAGGGTAGGGCACAGTATCGACACACCAGTTCGCATATTTTGGCACAGGCGGTCAAGAGACTTTGGCCGGAGACGAAGCTTGCCATCGGGCCAGCTATAGAGGACGGATTCTACTATGACTTCGATCACGAAGGAACCTTCAATAAAGAGGATATGGATAAGATCGAGGACATGATGAAGAAGATTATTCGCGAGGATCTGCCGATCGAGCGCTTTGAATTGCCGCGTACGGAGGCGAGAAAATTGATGGAGGACCAAGGGGAGCCTTACAAGGTCGAACTGATCGACGATCTTCCCGAGGACGCGACGATTTCTTTTTATCGCCAGGGAGATTTTACCGATCTTTGCGCGGGACCGCACCTTGACAGCACCGGTGAAGTAAAGGCGTTCAAGTTAACGATGGTCGCCGGAGCGTACTGGCGCGGAAGTGAAAAGAATAAGATGCTACAGAGAATTTACGGCACCAGTTTTCCGGATAAAGGGATGCTCAAGGAACATCTGGACCGCATCGAGGAAGCCAAGAAAAGAGATCATAATAAAATTGGGCGCGAACTCAAGTATTTCACGACTGCCGAATGTGTCGGACAGGGACTTCCGATATTTCTTCCGAAAGGAACCCGGGTGCTTCAGACACTCATCCGTTTTGTTGAGGACGAGGAGATAAAGAGAGGCTATCAATACACGCGCACACCGTTCATGGCAAAGTCGGATTTGTATAAGATTTCCGGTCACTGGTACCATTATCGTGACGGGATGTTCCTTATGGGCGATACTTCCGTACTGGATAGCGGAGATCCGGATGCGAATGATTCCGAAATATACGCGCTTCGCCCAATGACCTGTCCGTTTCAGTACCATGCTTACCTGAACGAATCGAGAAGTTATCGGGATCTACCGATTCGATATGCCGAGACTTCGACTCTGTTCAGAAACGAGACTTCGGGAGAGATGCACGGATTGATCCGTTTGCGTCAGTTTACGATTTCCGAGGGACACCTGATTTGCACTCCGGAACAGCTTGAGCCGGAGTTTAAGGGAGCACTTGACTTGGCCAATTATGTACTTGATTCCATCGGGCTTTCCGACGATGTCAGCTACCGTTTTTCGAAATGGGATATCAACAACAAGGAGAAGTACGTCGGGACCGCAGAAGAGTGGGAGGCGGTCCAGGATACGATGCGCGGGATATTGGATGATCTTGGTATCGATTATCGGGAAGCAGACGGAGAGGCGGCCTTCTACGGGCCGAAACTCGATATTCAGATCAAAAACGTCTGGGGCAAGGAAGACACACTCGTAACGATCCAGATCGACTTCCAGCAAGGGAAGCTTTTCGGGATGGAATATACCGACCGTGACGGGCAGAAGAAAAATCCATACATTATTCATCGGACGTCGATCGGATGCTA
>JAFGGR010000171.1 GCA_016930475.1 Clostridiales bacterium
CAAAAGAATGGAAGTATATTGTAATAGTGGTATTACGCAAAATAATAATCCGGGAATTCGCTTTTCCCGAGTAGAATATAATAAGGAGAGTCGAACATGAGAAAATTTATTGCCGTCCTTCTGATCCTTGTTATGCTTACAGGTGTCTGTGCTTGCGGGAAACCGATCCGCTCGGAAACTGAAGAGTCCTCCGAAACGATTGTCCCAACGACCGCCGAACAGACGACCGTTGAACAGACGACCGAGCAAACTACGGCGCCGACCACCGGGCAAACCACCGAGGCGACTCAGGCGCCGACGGAAACGACAGCGGACTATCAGACAGTGCTTTCCGGCCTTACGCTTGCAAACTATCCAAAGGTCGACGGGTCCACCGCAACCATCCCGTTAGCAATGGGCCTGATTCGCGCCCTCACCGGATGCTCGGAAGCGGAAGCGGAGGAAAGCATTGATTTTCACGGGACCGATCCGAGCTACCATCAGTTGGCGGAGAAAACAGCGGATCTTCTTGTGGTATATACGGCGGCGGATACGACGGTCGAGGAACTGGACATCGAGAACACGATGGAACTTCATGAAATCGGTCTGGACGCGCTCGTGTTTATCGTCAACGAAGAAAACCCGATCGAGTCCTTGACGGCCGATCAGGTCCGCGATATTTACAGCGGAAAAATTACAAACTGGAAAGAGGTCGGCGGTCTGGATCAGGAGATCGTCGCGTTCCAGCGCCCTCATCTCAGCGGCAGCCAGACGCTCATGCTTGAATTGATGATGAAGGACACGGAGATGTCAGAGCCCTTGGAGGAAAGCATTTCCGAGACGATGGGCGATATCATCAACGATATCGCGGCCTATGATAACAGCGCGAACGCAATCGGTTATTCGGTATACTATTATGCGAAAAATATGTTTACCCAGCCGGGGCTCAAGTTCATCGCCATCGACGGAGTCCTGCCATCCAACGAGACCATCAACAGCGGGGAGTACGGCTACACGAAGCCTTTCTACGGCGTTATTCCGAAGGAGGCTCCATCCGCCGAGGCGCGCGCGATTTTGACCTACCTGCTGACGCCCGAAGGACAGCAAATGCTCGAAGACTGCGGGTATGTCCCGATCTTGAAGAAGAACTGAACACGGATCCGGTCAAACAATCAAGCAGGAGAAAAGAATGAAGCATAGAAACATGTTCCTGATCTTCTTTCACCGGAAACAGTCTATATCCCGCCGAAGACCTTGCCCGGAGGACAGCTTTTCGAGGACGAGTATTACCTGATCCTTCCGGGAGAGGGCGCGATTTACAACATGTCCGACTGCAAGGGAGAGATCGTAAAGACTTATCATGCGATGGCATACGGGACGATCGGGCTTTTCGAAAATGAGCAAGCGGAGACAATATTATGATCCTCGAAGAGCTTGTGCAGGACTGGAACGTTATATGGAATCTGACGGATCTGTCCGGAAACATCCTTGATGATTTGTCGGTGTATTCCTTTGAGACGGGAGAGTTTTTATTCGATGTCCGCGTGGAGGATGCATACTTCAATCCGCCGTCTTGTTCCTGGAAAGAGGTCCTTATGTCGGACTTTCCGACCTCGGCGGGGAGTGGATACTGAAAACTTTGAACTGGAAATTAACGAATGACGGCGCTGTGTTTTGGAGGTATTGGGGTTGATGAGTAAAAAGACACGAATCTTTGTGCTGATCCTTGCCACAGGGATCATTCTCAGTGCCTGTAACATCAGGGGAGTAAAAGCGCCGGAAAAAAAGGATTCCCGGGAGACCTCGGCGACTGAGACGATTCCTGCCGTGACCTCA
Organism: Clostridiales bacterium; assembly: GCA_016930475.1. Classification (GTDB taxonomy): domain Bacteria; phylum Bacillota; class Clostridia; order Saccharofermentanales; family Saccharofermentanaceae; genus JAAYCT01. The sequence goes on from JAFGGR010000171.1 coordinate 1,816, forward strand.
ACGCTGACGCCTACCCCGACGCCGACTTCCGAGCCGACACCTACATCGACCCCAAGCCCGACGCCCAGCCCGACCCCGATACACGAAACAGTTGATATCCCGCGAGAGGAGTTGCCGGAAGGACAGCTTTTCGATGAAAAATACTATGCCGTCCTCCCGGGGGAGGGAGCGATGTTCAATGTATATGACTGCTACGGCATAATCATTCATAGTTTCACTTTTAATGACGGAGAGAGTTTGCCTCCGATCGGGCTTTTCGAAATATATGAAATTGAGCAATTCACCCACATACCGGCGAACAAGACGGAATCACAAAGTCCGGAGAATCGCCGCAATTTTCCGGGAGGGTACTATGAGTGGCCGAGCTGGGAGGCTGACCCTTCAGAGACCGGTGAAATCTTACGGATTGTCACCAATAAAGGAAATACAATCATCATTAAGAATGAAGAAGTCGAGTGGCCCTCCGCCGAATGGAACCGGACATCCTATCCGGATGCGACAGAGATTTGTGTTATGGAACGCATATATTTGAATAATTATAATGATGTCAATGTTCGACTCCGTTATATAAAAATCGGTAACGACGGCACCGTCCTTCAGAACTTTTCGCTGGAAGATTTGCCGTTTTCCCCCGTTCAAATCGTCGGTGACAAATACGCTATAGTCAGCAATTACAATAATTATAATGAGCCCTGTTCATATCTCATGGATTATTCGGGGAACATCATTCTGGAAGATGTGACCCCGATTAATACAAGTTACATTGGATGGCTTTCTCAGTCAGGGGTTTCATATTCCATAAATGAGTACTTCATTTGGAATGGTAAAACTTTTGACGCTGAGCTGAAAATTGTCCCCGACGAGACACGTACGCCCGATGGTCTTTTGATCCCCGGTGTCCGTTATGATGTGGATGGAATATTATGTCAAATCGAGCCTCGAGTTGACTGGTATTCTCTGGATCGGGATACTTTCGCCGTCGGTACGGATGGGACCTCGAAAATCGCAATCAAATCTATCTGGGGGGACTGCGTAATCCGGGATGTGGATGCGAAAACAGTCAGCGTCCTTGACGTATCACCGACCATGGTTTTTCTTAGCGACTATTCACTCTATTCGCTGAGGACCGGAGAATTCATACGGAACGCAAATATTGAGGGCCGTTCTATTGAAATGGACTTCAGGGAATATCGACTGACCGACCGTTACTTGATTATCTCGTACAAAACTTCCGATTGGCATCCGGTTCAACTATATGAAAGGTTCTACATTTTTGACGAGTACGGAAACCTTCGGTATTACTCGAGCAAGAGTCAGGCGGGACCCGCGCGCGACGACTTGATCCTCCTCAAGAGAGGACCTTATATCGGCATTGCTGACCTGAACGGAGATTGGGTACTGAAGACGGTCGATCCGGGTGTGAAACGGGACGCGGAGGAGTTGACTTACTGGTAAGTGTTGATGGACGCGATCAACCGTGTGATCACGGATCCGGCCACAAAAGATAATTCAGCACAAGGAGGTTGCTCATGAAAACCCGAACCATTCTATCCATCCTCTTGGTGATCGCACTTTTGCTTTCGGCCTGCGGTACCGGAGACGTCAAGAGTACAAGCACTTCGGAAGCCGCCGCGAGTCCAACGACGACGCAGACAAGAGCAAGCGAACAAACAAGTGCGCCGACGGAAGCGCCGACACCTACGCCGCTGCCGACCCCGATGACGGAGACGGTGTTTATCCCGAGAGAGGAGTTGCCTGACGGACAGCTTTTCGAGGAGGAATATTATGCCGTTCTTCCGGGAGCCGAGGGGTATCTTGTTTATGATTGCTTCGGAAAGACGATTTATATAAAAAAATACTCAGGCTATGAGGATGAATATATTCCAATCGGATTACTCGAAAAAGAGAAGATTGAGGATTTCATCACAATTCCCGATCGTGATGAGTTAGCGTCCGGTATATATCAACGCGATTTCCCGGGCGGTCATGTCGAGTATTTTGTGTGGTCGGAAGAGACGATGGACACACCACCGGATGATTATTTGCGCGTATTTTCAGAAAGCGGGCAGGAGCTTCAAGTTGAGTGGGATGTCGAAAAAACATACACGTTCGGAGTCGTTCCGTTTGAGGAGAGCACGGGTATCTGTGTCGAAGTTTTATATAGCGCCGGAAACGGGGGGGACTATTATCAGAAGATTTACTTCGTACGGATCAATGCGGACGGAAGCGTTGCGTCGAATTTGGAAATCGATGATCTGACCCCCGGCCCGATTCAGATCGTCGGCGAGAAGTATGCAGTGTTTTCCGAGTACGATGACGAAGGTAAAATAACGTGGTATCTGGCGGATCTCTCCGGAAACATTCTGATGGAAGACGTTAAACCGATCCTTCTCAACATGGCGACAAGCCTTACCCAAGGGATGGGATCAGTCTTCTTTTACGATTATTTCATGAAAGACGGGCAGGTGTTTGACGCCAGGTTGAAACCGGTTTCGGACGAAACTAGAAGTCCTGATGGGCACTTGATCCCGGGCATCAAGTACTATGTTGACGGGATCGCGTGTGAAGTCTTGGATGGCTTTGAGGAAAGTGGATACTCAGATTTCGGGGTTTCCTATGCAGAAAGCCGGAACGAAAGCGGTGCCCTCGCGATCAAATCCGATTGGGGAGAATTTGTGATCCGGGACGTGGGGGGATGACGTGTATGTCGC
>JAFGGR010000172.1 GCA_016930475.1 Clostridiales bacterium
CTTTCCGAATGCATGGAAGATCTGGGGATTCCGATCCAACGCTTCAAGACCGGTACACCGGTCCGACTCAATGCGCGCGGCGTCGATTTCGGCAAAATGGATCAACAGAACGGCGAGGACGATATGCCTCCGTTTTCATTCGAACATGAAATGTCGGATCATCGACCTTCCGGGCCGCAGATGCCGTGTTGGACATTGTGGACGACTCCGGAAACCAGAGAGATCATTGAAAAAAATTTGCATCGGTCGCCGCTTTTCGGAGGGACCATCGAAGGGACCGGCCCCCGGTATTGTCCTTCGATCGAGGATAAGTTTGTTAAATTCAAGGAGAAGGAGCGGCACCAAGTATTCGTCGAGCCGATGGGAAAGGACACGTGTGAGCTGTATCTTCAGGGAATGAGTACGAGTCTTCCCGAGGATGTGCAAGTCGAAATGGTCCGATCGCTCCCGGGTCTGGAAAAAGCGCATATTCAGCGCTCGGCCTATGCCATCGAATACGACTGTATCGATCCGACCTGCCTTTTTCCGTCACTGGAATCGCGCGCGGTTTCCGGTCTTTTTACCGCCGGTCAGATCAACGGCTCGTCCGGATACGAGGAAGCAGCGGCGCAGGGCCTGATCGCGGGCATCAACGCGGCTAAATATATACATGGGCAATCCGCCTTTGTTTTAGACCGATCCGAGGCATACATCGGCGTGTTGATCGACGATCTGGTGACGAAAGGAACGTCGGAACCGTACCGCATGATGACGAGCCGAGCGGAATACCGACTTTTCCTGAGACAGGACAATGCGGACGAACGCCTGACTCCGCACGGGTACGAACTCGGTCTGATTTCCGAGGAGCGCTATCGCCGTTTTCGAAAAAAGCGTGAGTCGATCCGAAAGGAAACCCAGCGCTTGAAGAACACGAATTTGGCTCCGTCCGATCGCCTATCCGAGCTTTTGATCCGGCTGGGGAGCACACCGCCCGTATCGGGCGTGTCTCTCGCAGATCTTCTCAAGCGCCCTCAGGTGCATTATTCGGATTTGATCGATATCGATGAGCGGCGTCCGAAATTGAGTCCGGCGGTTGTGTTTTCCGTTGAAGTAGGCATTAAGTACGAAGGATACCTGACGCTCGAACTCGATCGAATCGCCAAGTTTAAGGCGCTCGAAAACAAGTCGCTTTCTCAAAATATCCCCTATGAGCAAATTGAAGGCTTGCGAATGGAAGCCAGACAGAAACTGGCTCATTTGCGTCCGGTTTCCATCGGCCAGGCTTCGAGGATCTCCGGTGTTTCGCCCGCCGATATTGCGGTTCTGCTTGTATATTTGGACGCCAAAAACAGACGGGGGAGTGAGCAATAATGGATGAGAAGAAACAGATCCGTCCGCAGGGTCGTCGCAAAGCATCGGCTGAAAAAGAAGACCGGCGCCCTGAGGGCAAAAAATCGAAAAAATCGGACAAGTCGGCATTGCTCCGAAGTGCCGAGCCCGAGCAAGGTCAAGCAGACGACAACGATCGGGAGGATCTTCCATCGGAGCTTGACCCGATCTTGACATCCGGGGCTCTGGAGATGGAGATGCCGCTGTCCGGCGAAAGCATCCATGCGTTTAAGACGTATGCCGTTCTGCTGAAAGAGTGGAACGAAAAAATGAATCTCACCGGTATCATCGATGATTCGGGGATTGCGTTGAGACACTTCATTGATTCGTTGACTTTGATTCCTCATCTGAAGCGCGAACTGCAACGAACCGGAAAAGGATCACTTACCATGATCGACGTCGGTACCGGCGCCGGATTTCCGGGGATCCCGCTAAAGGTAGTCATGCCGTCTTTACAAATCACACTGCTGGATTCACTTGCGAAACGGATCAAGTTTCTCGAGACGGTGTGCGATGAGCTGAAGCTTGATGGTGTTGACGCGGTGCATCTGAGAGCCGAAGATGCGGGACGATCCAAACAACATCGCGAGAAATACGATGTCGCGACCGCGCGTGCCGTCGCGCCGCTCAATGTTTTGTGTGAATACTGTCTCCCGCTCGTTCGTGTCGGAGGGATCTTTTTGTCCATGAAAGGAAATATCGATGCCGAGTCCCAAGACGCGGAAAAGGCGGTGATCACTCTGGGCGGTACGATCGAATCTGAATTTCATTTCACCTTGCCGGGAAGTGACATGAACCGTACTATTATCGTGATACGTAAAATTCGACCGACACCGGCAAAATTCCCGCGAAAAGCGGGCAAGCCGGAGAAGGAGCCGATCGTATGACAGCGGTCAATCTCGCGATCCAGATGGCAATATTGATATTTGTCGGCTATTTTGCCCGAAAAGCCAAAATGGTCGGCGGTAGTTTTGCCGAGCATCTCGCCGAGTTTGTCTTCTACATTGTTTTCCCGTGCGTTGTTTTTCGGTCGGTACTTCGCGATTTCGACCCGCAGAAAATTGCCGATATGAGCATCCTGATCGTCATCAGCGTAGTTACGATGGTGATCATGTTGGGGCTCGGGGTCTTGGTCAATTTCCTTCTCAAAAAGAGCGACGATCTGGCGCGGATCCTGATCATGAATTTGATGTTCACGAATTTTACGTATATGGCGTTCCCCGTTATGGAGGCGCTCTACGGAAATGACGGGATCATTTACATCGCGGCATACACGACACCGGTCCGGGTGCTTTTCTATGCGGTGACGCCGTTGATCTTTTCGCTGAGGCGCGCGGGAAACAACGGTACCGTATCGAACAGCCGGATCGCGAAGGGCACATGGAAAGCGCTTCTTTCTCCGCCGGTGCTCGCCGTGCCGATCGGCCTGCTGTTCTTTTTTCTTCCGATCTCCGTTCCGTCTCCGATCTTGTGGTCGATCGATTCGCTCGCCAACGTCGCCACTCCGATGGGCATGGCGTTGTGCGGGATGACCCTGGCGGAGATCTCCATGTCGGGATTCTGGGCAGAAAAGAGGGTGTTCCTGATTGCCGCGCTTCGCTTGTTGATCGCGCCGGCCTTGATCTTGGGGCTCTATCTGATCGTGTCTCCGTTGGTCGCGATCGATCCGGTCGTTGCGAAAGTGTCGATCCTCTATTGCGCGCTGCCGGCGGCGGCTTCCTCCACGATCATCGCGATGAAAGCACGCGCGGACGCACAGAGAGCCGCCCAGTGCGTGCTGGTGACGACGCTCGTATCGGTGCTGACACTTCCCGGTTGGGTGTATTTATTGGACCGGATCATCGGTTGACGAATGTCACTCGACGATGATCGGCCCCGCGGAATCGATCGAATAGGAATCCAGAGATTCGTAGGTATCGATGTCGAAGGAGTCGATCGACGTGTCGCTTACGATGAACACGGCATCCTGTGTGTATAGGCCCCGGCAATTCCCGTAATATCCGACATTTTCGAAAAGATGCTCGTGTACAAGTTCATCGTCCGAGTCAACGCGCACGAGCAGGAAGCCGCTCGTGTAATCCGAGCCGTAATCGCCGGCCGGCTTATCGAAGCACAGCGGCAATCCGAAAATGTCTTTTTCGGGACCGACCATCAGCGCCTTGGGATTATATTCGACCTCGGAATACCCGTAGTCGGTACCATAAACGAGTACGGATCTCTCGACCGGATTTTCCGGGTCGGTAATGTCGAAAAGCGTGAGCTTCAGACCGGCCGATGTGACGTTCCCGTCGTCCCGGGTCGCCTGCCCGATCCCCAGAAGCAAATGATCGCCGACTGGGTGCAGGTAGTTGCTGAATCCGGGGATCTTCAACTCTCCGAGCACACGGAGGTCTCGTGGGTCGGATGCGTCGATGACAAACAACGGATCGATCCGGACGAAGGTCACAAGATAGATGCGGTCCCCGTCAAAACGGACCGAGTAGATGTATTCGCCCGGAGCGAGGCCCTCGAGGGAAGAGATTATATCGAGTCGATCGTCCAGTACAAAAACATTATTGACGCTCTGAAAGGTTTCCGCGTCGTAACTTGTGGTCGCGATCCGAAGATAACCGTCTCTTTGGTCCATGGAGTACTGATTGATGATGCTTCCCGGCACCGTTCCCGCGGCGGAAGCGGTCAGGCCTCCGTCCGCAATCGAAAAGGAGAGGATCTTCGTGGAAAGCGTTGTATTGGTTTCAAACGTGAAAAGATCCTTCGTGCTCTCCCACACCGTTCCGGTGACAAAAAGCTGGTCCGCGGAAGCGTAGACCGTGCTTCCCGTGCCGGCGACCGCCTGGGTGATCGTATCCCGACCCTCTTCCGGATCGCCGATCGCAGATACGATGGTGAACGAGTCGATATATTCCGAACCGACGACGAAGACATCCCTTGCCGGCACCGTTGACCAGTCGTTCTCGCCGGTTTTAACAGCGGGAAAAACATCCGGGGTGTCGTAACGATAACCATACGTGTACTTCACCGTTACGAGATAGACCGTATCGCCGATCCTTCGCGATGAAAGGTAGTTGCCTTCCTGCGAAAAAGAGGAGAGCAGAACCGGATCGGACGGGTCGCGCACATCGTAGGTGTCGACCGTTACACTTCCGGGCGCGAAATACATTTCGGAAGCGCGCTTTTCGTTTTCGATCACGGACTCATCGTATCCATCGTCCCTGTATGAATACGAACAACGGATCAACCACAACTTTTTGCTTGTCGAATCGTAAAATATCTCGAGGCCGCTTGTACCGAAATCACCGGCTGTAAGGAGGATCTCGGACTCCGGGCGGATATCCGACGGGTCATGAATGTCGAATATCAAGAGACGATTTCCGACCAGATAGTAAAGGTTGTTGCCATCGCTTTTAATGATATCGGCTTCATCGACTCCCGCGGTCTGAATGTTGGTCTCCGAATAGCCTTGCGAAAAGTCTCCGATGCCGTTCGTCTGAGGAGTCGCGGCATTATTGTCAAAAAACACCTTTCTTGTATCTTCACGGTTGTATCGCCGCATTTGCGCCAAAAGAGTCTC
>JAFGGR010000173.1 GCA_016930475.1 Clostridiales bacterium
GAGCCAATGAGAGAAATAACACGGCGTCCCCCTATTCCGTCACTCAATATTCCGAAGCGGATCCCGAGAAACGGAAGATGTTCGACGATCACGAGAAACGGATCATTTCCAAAGCCTACCAGGCATTTTTTGAAGTTGCGAATCGAAAGCCATCATACGGATTCAGCGGGAATATTACGGATGAGATCGGAATGCCGGTTCAAACGGATATACGGCTTATGAGCTCAGATTTGAATGATGTGATCATATTCTCGGATTGGACCGATGAGAACGGTTATTTCCGGATCCAGACACCGATGAACAATGATCTGTATTCACTCGTGATCGATGTTCATTACCTGTTTGAACCGGGTACATATCATAACATCGGAGCCCTTCGAAGCGGATTTGATACTTATCTGGGTCAGATCAGGATGACCTCCTTTCTGAATCAGACAAGCTCGGTTCAAATGCTAATAACCGACGCGATAAACGAGGCATCCATTGAGGTCGATGATGGTTTTGCGACAAACAAACTTCGGTTGTCCGGTGCGGAGATCCGCATTCGGGAGGGATATGGGAATACGAGCGGAGAAATTCTTGAAACCATAGTATCTGATTCGCTCGGGGTAGCGTCGTTCGCGCTTGAGACCGGACCGTACACTGCGGAGGTCGTGATGCCCGGTTATGAGACCGGCGTATATCCGATCCTGGTATACCCGGATTGCCCGACTGTTCGATGTTGTTTGCCTTCGGAACTGGATTCGGGCGAGATGTGCATTATTCTGACTTGGCCGGACGAGAATCTGGATCTGGATGCCCATCTTTTCGCGCCCAAAGCCGGTCAGACTTCGGGTGAGATCGAGCACATATGGTTTGATGATCCGAACGACCAACAAGGGGATCGCCTGGAGGGAGATGTTACACGAGGGTTTGAACCCGAGGTCGTTTTCATCGATCATGTCGACGAGGGTGTTTACAAGTTCTACGTTACTGATTTTACGAACAGTCTTGCCAAGGTCGAATATATGCCTGAACTTCGACATTCATTTGCGACGGTCCAGGTCTTTTCCGAGAACGGTCTGATCAGTTCGATTCAGGTGAAGCCCGGTGATGATTCTCTGATATGGGAGGTTTTCGAGATCCGGAATCGCTCCATGTCGCACATCAACCGATATTATGCCGGCGTGACCGATGATCCTTGGTGGATTAGCGAAAAAGTTACGCAATAATCGGCGCAAGGTGGCGTCGCAGAGCGTCAAATCCGACTGTTATCATATCGTTTTATACGATAGTGGTCGATTCCTTTGACTTACTCCAGCCCGACCACGCCTACGATTTGGTCGACGGGTTGAACAAAGATGATCCCTTTGCCCGGATCTTCGATCTTCAGATCGCGTCGCAATGCGTCTACGATCCCGGGAGCGGTATCGGCGTCCGAAATGATCAACACGACTTCTTTTTCCGGCTCGATCTCCATTGAAAAGAGTTTCTCGGTCTCATGGATTCCCGATCCGCGGCCGGGGAAGATCGTTCCGCCTCGGGCGCCGGCCGTCTTGGCCGAGTCGATGACCGCCTCGCCGTTCCCGCGGTCCACAATCGTAAAAATTGCTCGATACTTCATTTTTTCGATCCTTTCTGATTCGCAAAGACAGGTCTTGGTTTGGGAGTGAATGCCGAACAGGGATATCACGGGGACACAAAAAGCATATCCGTGGTGCGGCTTTTCGAAACGAAACATCTCGTCGAGTTTCGGGATTGCGCACATCAAGAGTTTCTTTTCGGCGAGTAGGATGACCGCTTCCATGTTGCGCTCATCCAGGTCCAGCGCCTTAAGGATCGCGCCGCCCGAAAAGCCCCTCGCAGGGATGACGGTGCCGCCGTTGATCCCGCAGCCCTTCGCGGCTTTCAGCACGCGACTGCCCAATCCGGAATCGACGACGACGGTCAGGACGGAATACTCAGAAAACAAAGAAGGATCACCGGGCATTTTCAATTCCTCCTTTTCGAGACTTGATTTTAAAGAGCGCACCCAAGATCTGGATGGTGATGATCGGCATCATTGCGACCATGGCGATCATTCCGAAGCCGTCCGCAAGGGGGTTGGCACCTTCGACCACTCCGGCCGCTCCAGCAGTGAACGCAAGGATAAAGGTAGCGGTCATCGGGCCCGAAGCTACACCGCCGGCGTCAAAAGCCATACCGACGAACATTTTCGGGACGAAAAGTGTAAGCGCGAGACTGATCACGTAGCCGGGCAGGAGAAAATGCCAGAGCTGGACCGAGGGGACCACGATGCGTACCGCCGAGAGCAGAACGGCGATAGCGACGCCGATGGACAGAGCGATAAATACAGCCTTCCTGCGAACGTATCCGCCGGTCACCTGTTCGATATCGGAGGTCAATACATGAACGGCAGGCTCCGCGAGGACGGTGACGAAACCGAGGATGAAGGCGATGACAAATAACGGAAGGTAACTATTTCCCGAAGCTGAAGCCCGGCCGATCTTCGCGCCGACATCCATGAAGCCGGCATGGACTCCGGTCAAAAAAAACGTCAGCCCGATGTACGAGTAAAGGACCCCCTTGACGGCCCGGCGTCGTACCCGGCGCGTAATGTCTTTTCCGGTCCGGGATAAGAAGAAAAAAATGACGGTGATCGGAAAAAGAGAGATGAAGGTCTCGAGCGCCACCGTTGGCAGAGTCGTAAAAAAGGGGGAGAGGATGGATCGCTC
>JAFGGR010000174.1 GCA_016930475.1 Clostridiales bacterium
GACTCACAGAAAGCATCTCACCGATCAGCATCATGATGATCGGTCGAATCCTCTTGCCGCCGCCCATAAGGCTGTAGCGTGCCGCCCGGGCCGTGATATCAGACTCCGATCCTTTAAAAACACACTCTAGGGCATGGTCGACATCATTCTTGGCGTTTTCAATAAATTCAGCGTAATCGATCCGACTCAAGAAATCACCTGCTCGCCTTCATCTTCGGCCGTGAAATCCTTCTCGACGGTCTCGCCGGATGCTGACTGAGTCAGGACCATGATCTGCTTCTCCGCCGCCGCAAGTTTTTCCTCGCAATGCTTCGCGAGGAACGTACCGTTCTCGTATAACTTGAGCGACTCTTCGAGACCCACCTGTCCGTTTTCGAGCTGACGGATGATGCTTTCCAACTCCGCGATCGCCGCTTCATAACCCAATTCGGAATATTTATTCGGATCCATTTTCGCCTCCCGCATGAATGTTTCGGGTCACGGCTTCGATCGTGCCGTCAATGACCCGTACAATAATGTCTTGTTCCTTTCCGGTATTACGGACGCTCGATATCACCTTGCCGGAAGAGTCCGTGACGATTGCATAACCACGACGGATAACCGACGACGGATCAAGCACACCAAGCTTTTCACTCAGTATACTACAATTGGCGCGCATCATCCTGACGGAAGAATTCAACGAACCGGAAAGCCTTTTAGTCAGGGCATCGAATCGCTGAAGCTCGGATTCAAGTCGCATTCGAGGTGACGTTAGTGCGCGGTGCATGAGTCGAGCCCGAAGCTCGCTCCGTTTCATCGCCATGAAATGCTTTGAAGCGGTATTCAATGCTTTAGCGTATTCTTTTAATCGCTCCTCCAGTGATTGTTTGTCCGGAACGACAAGCTCCGCTGCGGCCGAAGGAGTCGGAGCGCGGAGGTCAGCGACAAAATCAGCGATCGTAAAGTCCGTTTCGTGCCCGACGGCAGAAATGACCGGTACGCGCGACGCATAGATGGCGCGAGCGAGCGCCTCGTCATTAAACGGCCAGAGATCCTCGATCGACCCGCCGCCGCGACACAAGATGACAACATCCGCTTTCCCCGACTCGCTGAAATATGAAATGCCGTCCCGAAGTTGTTTCGCCGCGGCCGCTCCTTGGACCGCTGTCGGATAAAGCAGCAATCGAAAACCCGGAAACCTTCGGGATAAGACATGGATGACGTCGCGAATCACGGCGCCCTTTGGGGATGTGACCACCCCGATCGTACGAGGGATAAACGGAATATCGCGTTTATGTCCTGCGTCGAAAAGCCCTTCCTCACGAAGACGGTTTTTAAGAAGTTCGAACTGCCTGAAAAGGTCTCCGACTCCATCCGGTTCCATGGAGTATATGACCAATTGGAATCGCCCGTCCTGCTCGTATATCGAAGCTCGTCCCGTGACGATCACCTTTTGGCCGTCTTCCGGAAGAAAGGTAAGTTTCAGAAAATGTCCCTTGAAAAGGACGCAGCTGACCTGCGCCTCCGCATCCTTCAGCTGAAAATAGGCATGTCCCGAGGGGTATCTCTTGTAACCGGATATTTCACCGCAAACACGTACCGATGCCGTTTCCGGGTCGGAAGACAACAGATCGTTCACATATCGGTTCAATTGAGCGACGGAAAGCACTTCGTTCATTCGGTTTTACCGGAATCGATCCTTCCGAGTATTGCGTTGATGTAGCTTTTCGATTCTTCGGTGCTGTATTGCTTGGCTAATATAACCGCCTCGCTGATGGATACATTGCTCGGAATCGACTCAATATGCAATATTTCATAACATGCGATTCGAAGAATTGCTAAATCCACCTTGGGGATCCGATCCAATTTCCACCCGATCAGGAAGGGGGAAAAAGATGCGTCCAGTTCCGCCTTATTGGCGGTCACCCCGGATACGATCAAATCAAAATACTCGAGATCCTTCTCCTGAAGAGGATTACTCTCAAGAAAAGCCTCCCTCTGCGGCGCAGGATCATCCGTTCTGAATTCCAATTGGTATAGAAACTGAAACGCAGCCTCTCGGGACTTCTTTCTGCTCATCGAAACCTCCCGGGGGGAATTAATTTGTCCATAAAATTCTTGAGTTTTTCCTTGTCGGAAAAAAGTCTAACACCCAGAAAATAACCGGCTAGCGTCACGATGAGGATGAAAAGCGTCTTTAAAAACCCGAAAATAACCAGCAACAAGGCCAGCACAAACCCAGCCCCCGCGCCGATCAAGCCGGCGTTCCTGTCTTTGATCATCTCGAGAAATTTAACGAAGAATGCTCTCATCGAATTATCTTTCCACCTTGGCGACGACAGGTTCGACACGACTGACCTTTACGGACACGGATTCAACGGTGATACCGGTGTACCTCTCAATGTCTTTCTTGATCCTCTCCTGGACCTTTGCCATCATGGCCGGGATCTCCACATTGGAATAAAGGACCGTACTCATCCGAACACGGACAGCCCCGTTCTTGGCCGACGATACATGCGCCTTAGCGGACTTGATGCCGACCTGCGCACTTTTCGCGGAATTTAGGGCAATACTCTCCATCGCGTCAACTCCGATATCGACCGTGCCGATGTCCGTCTGCCGGATCCGGGTACGACTGAGTCTGCCGGAAAGAATGGCATATGAAGCACTCGCGATGCACGAACCGAACAACACCAAAAGAACCGCGAAATAAATAAATTTGTTGACCGGATCCGTGACGATAGCCGTAAGCGGCGATAGGATCAAACCGAAAAATGTAGTGTCAAAAAATGCGTAAAGAAGAACCATCGAAAAAAGCCCCAAAATGAACGAATAAGCAATCAAGACGACTCGGATCAACTGGTTCAATTCTGATTCTCCTCTCTGGTCACAACTCCGCAAACATGAACGTCGACGGATTCGACCATCAATCCGGTAAAGCGCTCGACATCCGCCTTCACCCGCTCCTGGATGGCCCATGCGACTTCCGGTATTATCATACCATAATATATAATCGGGTATACGGTAATGGATACAAATCCGTCGTCATTCTCATGGAAAACAACGCTGACCCCTTTGCCCTCGTGAAGGACTCCGAGCGACTCCTTAAGAGCGACACCCGGCGACGGCATCAGACGAGCAACGCCCTTGGTCTGTAGAGCGGCCTCCGCGGCATACTGCGCAATGAAGCCCTTCGACATGGTGCGCTCGCCCTTAATGGTCTCGCTTTGCTTGTTTTCACTCATATGCTCGCCTCACAAAAAGGCTTCTTACGGTCACGCGCGCTCAATATATTCTCCGGTACGCGTATCCACTCGAATTCTCTCGTTCTGATTCACGAAAAGCGGGACCTTGACCGTTGCTCCGGTCTCAAGCGTGGCAAGTTTCGTCGCGTTGGTCGCAGTA
>JAFGGR010000175.1 GCA_016930475.1 Clostridiales bacterium
AGATTCATTGCCAAAAGATGGATGCCTTGCGCGGCAAGAACGCCGAAAACCAAAACGACGTTCTTTCGAATCGGAACCCGGAAGGCGGATACATTTTCAGAACGACAATTGAAGACATGGAGGTTCTGAAGCAATACCATCAGCAAAAGAACCATATTGCGAGCGGAATATTCATTGGCACCCAGGACCCGAATGAGGTAGAACCACAATCCGATCGCGATCGCCCCGATCGTAACGCCGGACAATAATGTTTGACGAATCATTTGGGCATTGAAAAGCTTCTCGTCGGTTCGCCTCGGTTTCCGCTTCATGGCGCCGGGCTCGCCGCCTTCGTAGGCCAGTGCGATATCTTGAATACCGTTTGTAACCAGGTTTAACCAAAGAATTTGAGCCGCAATGAGCGGAATCGCCAATCCCGAAAAAATGGCCGTTATAAACATGATGACCTCGGCCGCCCCGGTCGAAATCAGGAGATAGATTACTTTTCGAACGTTGTCATACGCAAAACGACCTTCCTCCACCCCCGAGACGATCGAGGAAAAATTGTCATCCGTTACGATCATGGATCCGGTTTCCTTTGCGACATCGGATCCCGAGCCCATCGCGACCCCGATATTTGCGCGCCGGAGTGCGGGGACGTCGTTGACTCCGTCTCCGGTGACCGCCACAAATTCGCCGCGATCGATAAGTGCGTCCACGATTTCCAGCTTCTGTGTCGGAGATACCCGGGCAAAAACCGTTGAGGTATCGACCAGACTGCGATATGCCTCGCCCTCCGGGTCACCCGCCTCCAGTAACTGCGCACCGGTCACCACGTCCGTTTCCTCCCTGGCGATTTGCAGTTCGCGGGCAATCGCGAACGCCGTTAAGGGGTGGTCTCCCGTAATCATAATGATCCGAATACCCGCCTCCCGGCAATCCTGAACGGAGTCGATGACTTCCGTTCTCAGCGGATCAATGAAACCGACCAATCCCAGAAGGGTCATGCCGGAAAGGGTCTCATCTCCGTATTCCTTTTTCTTTCGAAAATCGTCACAGGTTCTTTCCGCCGCGGCGAGTACGCGGTACCCTTCTGCCGCCATTCTCTCGGCCTGTTCGAGTATCTCCCCGGAATGAAGTTTTCTTACTTTTCCTCCGACGTACATCTTGTCGCAAAAACCGAGTATCGTCTCTGCCGCGCCCTTTGCGCCGAGCATCACGCTTTCTCCGAATTGATAAAACGCCGCCGCATATTTTCGCTCGGACTCGTACGGAATTTGTGCCAGGATCTCATGCTTCGCCCGGAGCTCGTCCGGCAGGATCGAGAGCTTCATTCCCAAAGCGATCAAGGCGACATCCATGGCGTCGCCGTAATGAATCCATTGGTCTTCCTCTTGGAAAAGCGATCCTTCATTGGCTAAAAGGGTCGTTCTGGACAAGGCACGCATCTGCTCCAGCGTCGCATCGTCCAACGACCGGCCTTCCGGTCCGGTAACAGCGCCGTCGGGATTGTAGCCTTGGCCGGAGATGTACGCCATTTCTCCGTTTGGCAGTGCAATTCTCCGAACCGTTTGCTGGTTGACCGTAAGTGTTCCGGTTTTGTCGCTCGCGATCACCGTACAACTCCCCAGACTCTCCACGGCGGTCAGTTTGCGAACCACAACATTTCTTTTCGACATTCTGGAAACCGCTACAGAGAGCGCGACCGTCATCGCGACCGGCAACCCCTCCGGAATAGCGGAAACGGCCAATGCGACGACAAATAAGAAAATCTGCTCTGCCTCATTTCCCTGAAGACCCAAAACAACAGCCAAAAAAACGCTGACCACAATAACGATGACACCGATTTGGCGGGTGAATTTTTCCATACGCACGACCAACGGCGGCTTTCCGCTTTCCGTGCTCTGTACCTGGCCCGCAATCATGCCCACCTGCGTACTCGTTCCGGTTTCAACGACGATCCCCAGTCCGCGTCCCGTTACGACCGCTGAGCCGGCAAACGCCATATTCTTCCGGTCGCTGACCACCGTAGCTTCCGGTATCGCCTCGATGCTTTTATTGGCCGCATTGGATTCTCCCGTCAAGAAACTCTCGTCGATCGCCAGATTGTCCTCTTCCAGGAGGCGCAAATCCGCGGGCACCTTCATCCCGGACTCCAGCAGTACAATATCTCCCGGGACCAATTCCTCGGATATCAGCTCGCGTTCTCTTCCGGATCGGCGGACACGCGCGATAATTTTCATCATCTTCTGAAGACCGGCAGCACTTTTTTCCGCACTGTATTCCTGATATGTCCCCAGTACGCTGTTCAGGAGTATGATCGCCATTATGAATATAACGTCAACAAACTCACCGGCAATCAGGGCAAAGACGGCCGCTGCGAGCAAAATATAAATGAGGGGATTCTTAAGTTGGCGAAGAAAAACGATCAGTACCCCGGGCGGCTCCGAGACAGGCAACGCATTCGGCCCGATTTCCGCCAACCTTCTCTGCGCTTCCGTCGTTGAAAGTCCCTTTATATCCGAATCAATTTTTCCGAAAATCCGCTCGGCTTCCAGCGAGTGCCATGCCACTGCCGGAGACCGTTGTTTATCCTTCATGTAACACCTCCAAGTGTCTCTTACGCGTTTCGCCGGGGGGTTCTATGTCCTAATATTATATCACGCGAGGTCTAAACAAAAAGCAACCCGCTTTCGTGAGTTGCTTTCCGGAAACACCGGTTATCACTTCGTGTTCTACTTATACCCGATCGCCTTAAATCCGAGCACCTGGACCAAGTCGCAGTCAACGACATATGCCGGCCCGCTTCCGTCTCCCCAAGGATCGGTCAGGTACTGTTCCCATTCTTCGGCGGTGAAGTATGTGATCAATAAATCCATCTCATTATCGCCTCCATAGAAAGGCAGTAACGTGGTCTCGACCAGATAATACTCTCCGGATCTGTACCCGGTCTCAACGGCAACCTGCGCGTGCCCCGGAATGAAAAGGATCATCGCGTGCATTTCCGCGGATTGTACCGCGGACGCGAAAAGGATCGCGGTCTCGATACAGATCCCCGACCCGCTCGACAGAACTTTGTCCGGAAACAACACTCGTTGGTTGATACCCTCGGACATCGAAAACGCACCCATGTTGTAGCGGACTCCGTAATCGCTGATCGCCCCTTGGATCGCCATGATCTGGACATACGTGTTCAAAGCGGGATCATCAAAAAGTCCGTAATCCTGATAGCCGATCAGAGAATTGATCTGTCCTTCCGACCACGTGTCGATCCACGAGATCGCATTTCTTCTGAGAGTCAGTATCGACTCGGATTCGGGGGTCAACCAAGCAAGCACATTGTCACGGCTGGTCACTCCGAACTCGTCGTCGTGCAGCATAAAATCGTAAACGCTCATCAAATCGATGGTTTTGGTGTCCTCCAAAACCGATCGGTCGTTGTCCAGATCCTCGATGGTGATTCGAAGTTGGGCATCCTTGGCGCTCTCCAGGTTGAGATTGTCGGTCAGAAGAGGCGGCTTGATCAACAACTTGGTGACCTGCTCGTTGATCGCGATCTTCTGCTGATATGGTTGTGTCAGTCCCGGAATCTCAATGGTCATCATCACATTCACGGTGCCGTGGTCCGTCGTGGCCGTGAGATTGACGATCGAATCCATTGAAGAGTAAAGGCTGGGATAAATGGTCTGCGCGTAATCATAATCCACTTCGACTTCCGGCAGATCGGTCAAGTAAGAAAACCGAACTTCAGGAATCTTCTTGGTGGTCTTGCTCAGCGCATCACAGTTCTCGTAAATTTCCTCCTTCAGCGTGAGAATATGTCCGCTCAGGCGTTCCCCGACCTTGATGTATTGAAGATCGAAAAGCTTGAACAGTTCAACCTCGAACTGAATCACATCCACGTTTTGCCGCATGAGCAATTGATCCCCGGAAGAAATTCGAAGCGGGTCATAAAGAATCAGACCGTCGTACCATGCCTCGAGCATCGTCGAATATACGCCCATTTTCCGAATGTAGATATCCATGGTCTCTTTCAGGTACGGAGGGCAGGAATCGAGCGCCTTGAAATTTGCGATGGTCTGGTCGATTGCCATGTACAGATCCTCGATCATCAGGTAAACATCGTCCCCGTAAGCGGTATCATCAAAGTTGTATATCGGGAGCGTCGCTTCGGTCTGGTCGAGGTAAAGGGTGACAACACCCTGAAGATCCGTAAGGCAGGAATCAAGTTGTCCGAGATAAACGCCCACGGCATCATATACCAACACGGCTTGCTCGGCTTTCGGCGCCTTGATTTCCGAGTAATCGTCCGACAGTGACTCGACTTTTGTGATCAACTCGTCGATCGTCGTTTGATTATTCTGGATCGTGGTATTGAAATCCGTCGAGTCGTAAACATAGTTGTTTTCGACCGACTTGGCGTATTCGGTGACAAATACGCCGGACACTTCGATCTGATGATCGATCAGTTTGAGCAGTGCGTCACTGATTGCGTCGGATTCGATGACGATATCCTCGGCGGCGGAAACCGCGTCTTTGTCTCGATCCGATAAGGTCACTTTCGGCTCGGTCGTTTCATTCCTGTTATCAAGCAATCCGCACCCGCTCAAAGTCGACACGAGTAGTATGATGGCGATAAGAAATGCTTGCATTCTTTTCATGGCGAGTCTCCGTTTCACTCATTATTGTCCGCCGACCGCCGGGATACGACGGATCAGCGGATGCGCCCATTTATCGGACATACCCTTTTTCATTATACAGCGAAAGTGCGATTTCTTTTCGAAAAGATTGAAGAGTCCGTCTCTTTCTGATCGAAAAGCCGCACAACCGTATCGGAACAGGAAGTTCGCTTTTCAAAACGAAATGGAGGCCGGTTTTTCGAGAAATATCTGTTTCTTTACCGTGATCATTCGTCAAATCCCTTGAAAACAGGACGTTATGAACATATTCCCGATTGAGGCTGTTTATTTTGAAACGAAGCGAAAATTCTACGTAAATCCTTCCATATTTTCCTTGACATACGTTACAGATTCCTACATTAATGGAAGAGAAAATATCTTAAGGAGGCCACCTGCATGCAAATTGATGAACTGATTCAGAAGCATGGGAAAGCACCGGAAAAACTCTTGTCGATCCTTTTGGAGTTTCAGAAGAGTAACGGAGACAATTCCCTATCGGACGACAACATTCGCGCTGTCGCAGGAGCAATGGAGCTTCCGGTCAGCAGAGTGTGCAGTGTCGTTGAATTCTATTCTCTCCTCTCGCGCAAGAAGCGCGGAAAACACATCATTCAGATGTGCGGCGACGTTCCCTGCTACATCAACGGATCCGTCAACCTCAAAGAAGCGCTCGAGAAAGAGCTCGGAATCGCTTTCGGCGAGACGACCGACGACGGATTGTTCACCTTGGAATATACCAGCTGCCTCGGGTATTGCGAGCAGTCGCCCGCAATGCGCATCGACGAGGATATGTACGGACGGGTCACACCGGATGCCCTTCCGGCCATTTTAGAAAAATACAGGAGTCTTTGAATATGCAGAATAAATCATTAACCCTGGAATGGGTCAGCCGTCATTACGATAAGATCGATCCTCTTTCGATCGACGAATACATCAACGCGGGCGGATACGAGTCACTGAAGAAAGCACTCGGCATGAGCGGAGACGCGATCATTTCGGAGGTCAAGGCTTCCGGCTTGCGCGGGCGCGGCGGTGCCGCTTTCCCGACCGGGCTCAAGCTCGCCGGGGTCAAGAAGTCCGCCGGCGACATTAAGTACCTGATCTGTAACGCCGACGAGGGCGAGCCCGGCAACTTCAAAGATCGCTATCAGATGGAGAAGGACCCGCACTCCATGATCGAAGGAATGATCATTGCCGCCTTTGCGGTCGGAGCCGCGAAAGGCTATATCTTTATCCGCGGAGAATACGACCGTTCCATCGACACCGTGAAAAAAGCCTTGCAGCAAGCACGCGAGAAGGGTCTTCTCGGTGAAAATATTTTGGGATCCGGCTTCTCCTATGACATGGAGGTCCTGACCGGCGGCGGTTCTTATGTCTGCGGTGAAGAATTTTCACTGATCGAGTGCCTCGAGGGCAAAGCCGGTCACTCAAACTACAAACCTCCTTTCCCGACCGAGCAGGGTCTTTTCGGGAAACCGACGCTCCTGAGCAATGTTGAAACCTTTGTCAATATCCTTCTGATCATGGATAAGGGCGCCGAGGAATTCTCCAAGACCGGTACCGAGGGATCCAAGGGAACAAAGATGATCAGTCTCTGCGGAAACGTAAATCGTCCCGGCCTTTACGAGGTGCCTTACGGAGTGACGATCCGCGATATCATATTCGAGCTTGGCGGCGGGGTGCCCGAAGGCCGCGCGATCAAAATGGTCCAGCTCGGCGGAGAATCCGGGCCGTGTATCCCGGAAAGCGAGTTGGATATGCCGCTCGACTATAAGGCGATGAACGAAAAGGGCCTTTCCTTCGGATCCGGAGCCGTGATCGTCATGGATGAGCGGATCGACATTCTGGATATTTTAAAAAAGATCGCGAAGTTCTTCCTTCACGAGTCCTGCGGAAAATGCACCCCGTGTCGTGATGGCAATCCTCATGTTCTGATCCTGCTCAAGCGTTTTGAGTCCGGATCGGCAACCGAGAGGGATCTTGCCGCGCTCACATCCTTGAGTGACACCATGTGCCTTGCTTCGACCTGCGGACTCGGGCAGGCGGCGACCACCGCCATCCGTTCCGTCATGAAATATTTCCCCGAAACATTCGCAACCGTTTCCGATCAGTAAAGGGAGGACAAACGATGATCAACATAACCATCAACAATAAAGCCATAAGCGTACCGGAAGGGACTACGATCGTGAATGCCGCCAAGACGATCGGTATCAAGATACCGACGCTCTGCTATCATCCGGACCAGATGCTCAAAGCGAACTGCCGTGTTTGTGTCGTGGAGATCGAAGGTTACCGGACACTGCAGACCGCCTGCTCCACCTTCGTCGCGGAGGGCATGAATATCCAGACGAATACCGAAAAGGTACGCGACGCAAGAAGGGTCGTCGTCGAACTGATGCTCGCGGATCACAACCTGAACTGTGACATCTGTGCGGCGGAAAGCTATTGCCACCTTCGTCGGATCGCTTCCGACCTGGGCGTCCGCGAGCCCCGTTTCGAGAGAGTTCTTATTCCCTATGCGCCGCACATCAATGATGTCCTTTCCAAAGACCGTACCAAATGCATCAAGTGCGGACGCTGTATCCAGATCTGCGCGGAAGTCCAGGGTCTATCCATTTTGGACTTCATGGGCCGAAGCAACGAAACCATCGTAGGACCGGCTTTTGACAGCGATCTCTATGATGTCGCCTGCGTATCCTGCGGACAGTGCTCCGCGGCTTGCCCGGTCGGCGCGATCACCGAAAAGGAAGACATTGAGGCCGTCTGGGAAGCGATCAACGATCCGAAAAAGGTCGTCATCGTCCAGACCGCGCCCGCCGTTCGCGTCGCTATCGGCGAGGAATTCGGAATGGAGCCCGGCAGTGTCGTTACCGGACAACTTGCCGCATCGCTCCGGATGCTCGGCTTTGACTATGTTTTCGACACGGACTTCACCGCCGACCTAACAATCATCGAGGAAGGCCACGAGCTCCTGAAGCGCTTGAAGGAGGGCGGTGTCCTTCCGATGATCACGTCCTGCAGCCCGGGATGGATCAACTTCATCGAGCAATACTATCCCGAACTTCTGCCGCACGTATCCTCATGCAAGTCTCCTCAGCAGATGTTCGGCGCTCTCGCGAAGGGATATTTCCCCGAAAAGATCGGCAAGAAGCCCGAGGAGATCGTCAGTGTCTCGATCATGCCCTGCACAGCCAAAAAATTCGAGGCTTTGCGCGAAGAAATGAGCGTCGACGGCGTCAATCAGGACGTGGATATCGTCCTGACGACTCGTGAGCTCGGAAAGATGCTGAGACAAGCCGGAGTCGATTTTAAAAACCTGCCGGAGGAAGACTACGACGCACCGTTCGGGATCTCGACCGGAGCGGCCGTGATCTTCGGTGCGACCGGCGGCGTTATGGAAGCCGCCTTGCGCACCGTTTACGAGGTCGTCACCGGAAAAACTCTGGAGCAGATCGATTTCAAGGATGTTCGCGGATTAAAGGGCGTCAAGGAAGCGGTCGTCGATTTGGACGGGACCCCCGTCAAGGTCGCCGTCGTGCATACGATCGCCAAAGCGCGAGAGATGATGGAGCTGATCAAGGCGGGCAAAGCCGACTACACATTCATTGAAGTCATGTGCTGTCCCGGAGGGTGTATCGGCGGTGGCGGCCAACCCAACGGCGCGAACGACGAATTGCGTCTGAAGCGTATTGCCGGCATTTACAAAGCCGACGTTGACCTGCCGATCCGGAAATCCCACGAGAACCCCGCGATCAAGAAGCTTTACGACGAGTTCCTGAAGGAGCCTCTGGGAGAGAAGTCCCACCATCTCCTTCACACGCACTACAAGAACCGGAAGAAGTCGTGATCCGTCAGTTCACGCGCCGACTCAACTCAAAGAAATAACAAAGGATGTCCCGGCGGGTTTCGCCGGGACATCTTTTAATATGAGGCAAAAAAGGATCTTACCGTCCGCCCGCAAAAACACGGGAGCCATTAATCCGGCGACCGTATGGATTCAGAAATGGAAAACCCCCGGAACCGCTACGGCTCCAGGGGTTTCCCGTGGTGGGTACTACTGGACTTGAACCAGCGACCCCATGCGTGTGAAGCATGTGCTCTCCCGGCTGAGCTAAGCACCC
>JAFGGR010000176.1 GCA_016930475.1 Clostridiales bacterium
ATGTCTACACCACGTCCGGCCATGTTGGTCGATATTGTGATTGCACCTTTTCGCCCGGCATCAGCGATGATCCGGGCTTCATGTTCGTCGCTTCGCGCGTTGAGGACCTCAAGCGAGACTCCTTCTTTCCGAAGTCGCCCGGCGATCTCTTCGGATTCCTCGACGCTTGCGGTGCCGACAAGGATCGGTCTCCCGGTCGCGTGAATGCGAAGGATCTCCTCGATCAGAAATCGATGCTTCACATCCCGGTGCGTAAAGATCACGTCGGGCAGATCCGCTCGTACGCAGGGCTTATTCGGATGGATCACGGTGACGGGCAGATCGTAGAACTGCGCGAACTCGGGCGCGGCAGATACCGCAGTCCCGGTCATGCCGCAAAATTCCGGGTACAGGTTGATAAAATGCTGAAAAGTGACCTGATTCATGATCATGCCACTCGTGCGCTGTTTCACGTTCTCCTTGATCTCGACCGCTGCCTGAAGGCCGTCCGGCCACTGGCGAAGTTTGGAGACCCGACCGGTAAAGGTGTCGACCAACTGGACTTGTCCGTCACGGACGATGTAATCGACATCCTTTTGGAGCAGGTGAAGGGCAGGGAGGATAACGTTGATCTGTGTCAGGATGTCGACCGAATTATCCGTCGGATTATCCGACGGATCAGTCAACGACTGTTCCGACGGATCACCCGACTCGTTTTCGAAAAGGTTCTCGATCCCGAGATCCTTTTCGATCCGGAGGATTCCCTCGTCGGTCAGATAGATGTTCTCGGCGTATTCGTCTGTTTGATAGTGCAGGTCCGGCTTCAATGCCCGAACTGCGGAGAAGAGTTCGGGACGGATGAGAACCTTCTCGGACTGCTCGCCGGCAATGACCATCGGGACACGCGCCTCGTCGATCATGATCGAATCGGCCTCGTCGATGATCGCGAAATGAAAGGGTCGGTGGGCGATGTCGGATTCATCCGTTGCCAGAAAGGTCCGGAGATAATCGAATCCGGCTTCACGCGCGGTCACATAGGTCACGTCACAGGCGTACGCGTCTTTGCGTTCCGGCGCGGAAGAGTTTTCCCGGACCGTTCCTACGGAAAGCCCGAGAAGATTGTAGATCGGACCCATCCACTGCGCGTCGCGGCCGACCAGATAATCATTAAAGGTCATAATGTGTACGCCCATCCCGGACAGGGCGCGAAGTGAAGCGACGAAGACGGCGACCATGGTCTTGCCCTCGCCGGTCGGAAGTTCGATGACACGCCGGTCATTCATCGCGAGCGCCGCCAGGAGTTGCGCGTCAAAGGGCGTTTCGTGAAGCGTTCGTTTAACCGCTTCAGAAACCAACGCAAAGGTCTCAGGAATCAGTGCCGTCAGGGGATCTCCCTCCGCAAGGCGCGCTCGGAGCACGGCGATCTTTTCGGGAAAATCCTCGGGAATCAGACCGGAAAAATCATGGGAATGTATTTTCCGAAGGATGTGTCGGAAAGAGCGAAGGTCGTTGTTGAGGTATCTCATACTCACGGTAAAAGTCCTTTTCCGGTCGAATCCTTCAAGGTGACGACCGGCACCGGTCCGTTCTTCTATGCGGATTTTTCCGACGCTGTCCGGAACTTGCCCATCGCGGCCATCAAAGCTTTGGTGACTGCCGTACCGATGATCAGGCTCGCCGCGATCTCGAAAACCGCGTTCGAGGTAATGAGCGCGGTGATGATGACCCGGGCCGACCCGCCAAACATTTCTTGAACGGTCGCATTATTTCCGAACAAGAGGACCAAAGCACCGACAAACAGAGCGGTGTTTAGAATCGCTCCGCTTGCGGAAGCGACCATATACGGAAGGAATTTGTTCTCGGGGAATTTCATCATACCCTTAAAAATCAATCCGACCAGAAAGCCCATCAGAATACGCGGTACAAAACACAAAATGAAGGTGAAAAAAGGATTGATCGTCATCAATGCGGTCCCGAACGGCTCCAGGCCGAAACATTGGGCAAAGCTCGTCGCGCCGAACACTGCGCCGAGGATCGCTCCGGCGACCGGTCCCAGAAGGATCGCGCCGATCGCGACCGGGATCATCAGTAAAGTAATGGACACGATGCCGATCTTTAGATATCCGAGCGGCGTAAAAGCCATTAGGATAATGATCGCCGTCAACACAGCCATCTGAACCAGCTGCAAAGTCTTTTTACGTTGAACGTTCTCCATAACCGGAAACCTCCTTACCCGACATATCGGATCGGGTTGAGATATTATACTTCGATTCTCAAAGAAATACAATATTTGTGCAATTTGTTTCGTGATTCCCTTTGCATATCCGTGAACACGGCGTTATCATGGTTAGCGGACTCACCTTGGGAAGGGCAAGTGCCCTCATTCGAAAAACAGGAGGACAATGCGATGGAAAAGCCGATGCAATTGCTGGTTTTGATCTTAAATAAGAAGGATTGTCTGGAAGAACTGTTGGACACCCTGATCGATGTCGGCGTCAAAGGTGCGACGGTGCTCGAGAGTACCGGGATGGCCCGGATCGTCGGCGAGGATACCCGGAGCCTTTTCGGTTCGATCCGTATGCTGGTCGATCCCGATCTGGAGTCGAACAAAACCATCCTGATGGCGGTCGACGAGCCGCTGATCGAGAAGGTGCGGTTTACCGTGAATGAGGTTCTCGGAGGGTTGGATAAACCCGATACCGCAGTGCTTTTTGGCCTTCCGATCACGTTTTTTGACGGGAAGGTGTCCAAGGAATGACAGATACACTGCTTTGTCTGGCGATATTCATTGTCGTCGGATTTATCGGCTCCGCGCTCGCGCACCGCATTCATTTTCCGGCGGTCACGGGATATCTGGTCGCCGGATTGATCCTCGGTCTGACCGGGATCATTTCCAAGGAGACGCTGTCACATTTTGACATTCTCGCCGACCTGGCGCTCGGCTTTATCGCTTTTTCGATCGGCAGTGAATTTAAGCTGGATTTTTTGAAAAAGGTAGGAGCGGCGCCGATCATTATCACTTTATTTGAGGCGTTCGGAGCGGTCCTGGTCCTCGATATCCTCCTGATCGCGATCGGCGTTCCGCTTCCGGTCGCACTGCTTCTCGGCGCGATCGGCGCGGCGACCGCGCCGGCGGCGACTCTGATGGTCGTTCGGCAGTATAAGGCGGACGGTCCGGTCACGAGAATGCTCTTGCCGGTCGTCGCGATGGACGATGCGGCAGCGTTGATCGCTTTTTCCGTTTCCGCCGCGATCGCGCAAATGATCGCCTCGGATCACGGGATATCGATCGCCCCGATGCTCTTGACTCCGCTATTGGAAGTCGGAGGATCACTTGCGCTCGGCTGTGTTATCGGAGCGGTTGCCGCATTTTTCTTAAGAAGATTTAAAAACGACGGAGACCGCCTCGGGCTGGCCTTCGCGGTCGTCATGGGCGGTGTCGGTCTGTCCGCGCTCCTTGGATTATCGGCACTGCTGGTGTGCATGATGACCGGCGCGGTTTTCGCGAATCTGAGCCGCCAGTCGGTTAAACTCTTTAAAGTGTCTGACGCAGTCACCCCGCCGCTTTTTCTGATGTTCTTTGTGCTTTCCGGTGCCGAGCTTGACGTCACTGTTCTGAAGAGCATCGGTCTGATCGGGATCGTGTATATCGTCGCACGTGTTTTCGGCAAGGTGATCGGGAGCTACGTAGGCGCGCGCATCGCGCGTGTCGAGCCGGTGGTTCGAAATTACCTCGGATTGATGTTGGTGCCTCAGGCCGGCGTCGCGATCGGGCTGTCACTGATCGCACTTCGGATCCTCCCGGAATACGGCGCGACGATCCGCGCGGTCATTCTTTGCGCGACGCTGATCTACGAGTTGACGGGACCGCTGATCACAAAGGCGGCACTGGTGAAGGCGGGAGAGATCGCGCCCTCGCGATCCGGCCGATCGAAAAAGGATCCCTCTCCAACGAATCCTCCCCAGAGCGAGATTACCGAATAGTATTTACACGGAAGTGCCTGCGGCATCCACGGAGGGTTGCCGACTCCTCAGAAAGTCGGAAATTGCCCAAGGAAGATAGAGAATGGCCCAAATAAGAAAGAGCAACATAAACAATGGGAAAAGATACCCCGGATTCCCGCACAGATTTTCGAAAAGCTCGAGGGGAGTGTCCTTCGGCGCTTCGCGCAGGAAGAGATAGTTACTGCCCAAGATGTGATTCAGTCCAAACACCGGCACGACGAAAATCATCAGGATCCCGAAGCATTTCGGCAGGTTCTTGAAATTCGGGCGAAATTTGTCGCTCCAGACCCAGATGGCGGGAATCAGGAGCAACAGGGAATGAACGGTCACGGAGTGCAGGTACTGGAAACTGAAAAACGGATAGATGCCCCAATCCGGCGTCGCCAGCGCGGCGAATGCTCCGGGCAGGCACAGCGCATACCCGAAGTCCTTGAGGAGTTGTTTTCCGCTGAAGATGGCTGCCAGTTCCATCCAGATCGACAGAGAGCAAAGGTGTAAGGGAAGCATTTCGACGACCGTGTAGTGTCCGATGATCGCCGCCCATATCCACCGGGAGATCTCGAGTACGGCGGCGACGATGATCAGGACCATCTGGACCCGGTGACTGATCGTTTTTCCGCCCCTTCGGAGGAGGAGTACCGTAATGATGATGACGGTAAGCGAGCAGAGGAGCCAGAACAGATGCGTCGAGCCGAAATTGGGCGTGCCAACACCTTCGGGAAGCTCGGATGAGTGCGTCCAGAACAGTTCAGGCATATGAAAGTCCTCCTTAACTAATCCTTCGGATCGTACTTGGTGTTGTAACCGGGGTTATTGTCGGGTCGCATTGCGTTGGGGTAGGAGATATCGGTTTGAATGTCTAATGACATTTGCTTGATTCGCTTGAAAACCTCGTACGGTTCGGAGATATGATGGAGCGCTCCGGCTTGTATCGAAATCGTATTGTTTCCGGAGTTGTCTGCCCGTGAAAACGGGGTCAGACGGACGGTGCCGCAGTTGCGGAGCTTTTCGATGATGCCGACCCGAACGCTCGGTTCCCGGACCTGTGAGAACTCGACGAGCTTGATGTCCCGTCCGATGATGCCGGAAGCGATATAGATGCGCTTATCCGTAATGGCGTATTCAATATAATTCCAATTGATAAATCGATAGATCGGCCCGATGATCGCGATCCAGACCGGCATGAGGTGGAGAAGAAAGAAGGGGATGATGAAAAAGCCCATCGAACCGAACCCGTCTCCTTGCATGAACGCGAATATAAATATCGAATCAAAGGCGCCCCAAACCAAGGCGATCAGATAGAAGAACGGTTGGCCGATGACATAGGTGACGCGATCCGGCTTGCCTTCCCAGATGAGATGTTCATTGATGTCCAGCATCGATCGAATCATAATCGAGACTCCTTTTCGGAGAACTCCGAAAACATTATTGGATTGATTATATCACAATCCGATCAATCAGAATCCCAGATAGAACATATAAAATCCAATGAGAAGAACCGCGATCCCGAGCACGATATTGATCCACTTCGCGGCCGTCCCGTATTTCGGGCTGGCAGACAGCTTGCGGACAAAGCCGATGGAC
>JAFGGR010000177.1 GCA_016930475.1 Clostridiales bacterium
GCGGTGATCGACCATCATCCGGACAGCGGGCGTCCGTTTGATTACAAGGAGATCCGAAGCGCGTACGGCAGTTGTGCGACCCTTGTGTTTCAAATGCTGTCGGAAGAGGGCTTTGACGTCAACGCGGATCTTAATCTCGCCACGGCGCTTTACTATGGACTTTATACCGATACCAACAGTCTTTCCGAGATTGCGCATCCCGCCGACAAAGATTTGCGGGACGATTCCATGTATAACAAGAGTCTCGTTCACGCGCTTCGCAACGCCAATCTCTCAGCCGCAGAAATCGCGGTCGCGGGAGAGGCACTGAAACAAGCAGTTTTCTACGAGAATCAGCGTTTTGCGGTCGCCGAAGCCGGCCCGTGTGATCCGAATATCCTGGGCTTTATCAGCGATATGCTTCTTCAGGTAAATCTTTGTGACTCTTGCGTGGTTTTCTGCCGCCTGCCCTTCGGTGTCAAGTTTTCGGTCCGAAGCTGTGTACCGGAGATTCACGCCGGAGAGATGGCGGGAAGCCTTTCCGAGGCTATGGGGTCCGGCGGCGGACATAACGAGAAGGCCGGCGGCTTTATCAACGAGTCCGCTCTTTCGGAGTTCTTTTCGAGCGAAAAGAAACGGGGCGACGCAGATTTTTTCCGCGACCGCATGATCCGCTATTTACAGAGTTTCGACATCCTCTATTCAACTGATTTTGAGCCGGATCACGCGGCGATGGCAACGTTCATAAAACTGCGGGTGCCGCTCGGCTACGTGCGCAGTCTGGATGTTTTGGCCGAGGGCGACTCCGCCACCGTGCGCACGCTGGAGGGGGATATCAATATTCGCGCTTCCGAGGACATCTATATCATGATCGGCATATCCGGCGAAGTGTATCCGATCAAAAGACCGGTTTTCGAAAAGCGTTACGTCGCGACGACCGACCCGTACAAGGCCTCGTTCGAGTATGCTCCGACCGTCAAGCGCACCGATACGCAACAGTCCGTCCCGCTTCTGGATTTTGCCTTTGTGTGCGTGCCGAGCGAGGAGACCCGGATCTTTGCGCGCCCCCTGGATCGGACGGTCAAGGTGTTCACCGCCTGGGATCCGGATCATTATATGCTCGGGAAGCCGGGGGATCAACTCGCCACGCACTGCGAGAATCCGAAAGATGTTTATGTCATCGCGCGCGATATTTTCGAGAAGACCTATCGCCCTGCCGATACGGAGCCCGCTTAACTGTCGAGGTAATACTTGATGCGGCTCTCCTCCGAAAGCTCCCGGCCACCCAGCTCCTCTTTTGCGATCCGAACCAGATCCTCGAGTTCACGGTAAGGGAATCGATAGAGCATCTCGTAGTCGAAAACGTATACGTAGGCTCCGCCCGAACCGAAAAAACTATAACCCGGAATCTCCACCAGAGAATGGATCCCGTCCTTGATCCTGAACAACAAAGTCTTTTCATCGCTTACAGCGGCCAAGACTTCCCGCTCCGGGCAAAGCGCCCATTTTTCCACCCAGTAAATTTCGTCTTCACCGGTGTAGATCAGCCGGCCCGTGTCGACATTTGCGGCACGGATGCGAAAATCATCGTTCTGAAAGATCAGGGTCGATCCCTTTTCGACGAAACAACCTGAGAATTCTTTCTCGACCGATGTCTCAATCGTCGAAAGAATCTTACCGGACTTAAGCTCAACGATACGAACACACTGATCCGCGCATGGGATCGCCGCGCGGTCCGCGGTTTCATCGAAAACGACCTTGCAGTTATAGCCGGAAGACAGATCGATACGGCTCTCGAAACGGACGATCGTTCCGTCCTCCGTCCGGACCGCGTACACACCGGAATCGTCTTGGAGAAGAATGAACTTCCCGTCATTGGAGACCGCGATGTACGAAGAAACATTTTTATTATCGGGACCGAGTTCGCGCTCGAAGACAACTTTTCCGGTAGATACTTCCAGCATGACCAGGTTGATATAATCCGTCAGAACGATATGGCTCTGATCTTCGCAGATCTCCGATTTCAGGACCAAATCGAGACCGGCAGAAAGCCTTTCGGGCTCCTCCTCTCCGGCGTCATAAGCAAGAAGCGTACCGTCGCTCAGAACGAAAAGGATCCTGTCCCCTTGAATCGCCGCGCCCTTAGCGGTAGATTCGAACTCATATTCAGACTTCAGTTCACCGGTCTTTGCATCGAACAAATACGCATGCCCACCTTTCGTGCCTTCAATAGAATAGCAATGAAGGACCTCTTTATTGTCGGGGCTGATCACAGATTTTCTTGCATCATATTCATCCGCGAATTCATAGACTGTTTCCCGGTTCGGGGCTTCCATAAAGGAATAGACCAGAACCGTTTTCGAGTCATAGGGCTCTAATACCATATATCCGGAGTTCCCTGACATGGTCATTATGTTCGTCCGGATCAAAAAGTCGTACTCACCATATTCACGACCCAGATAGAGGTCCAGCCACTTAACCTGCCCTATTTCAGTCACATAGACCATGTAGCCGGATTCTTGATTCATCATAATGCCCGTAACGCGAGACGGCGCGATCACTTCAGCCTTCAAAATACCCGTCTCGAGATCGAATGCGAGAATTCTATTTTCAGCGACCAACAAGATGCTGTCGCCGTGTTCTTCCGAGTGAATGAGGGTGGTCTGCCGCACCATAAGATCAAAAATCGATCGCTGGATCGAAAAGTCCGAATTCCAGAGTTCCGACCCGTCGTCCGGGGAATGGCAAGTAAATCTCAAGCCCACGTCGCCGGATTTTTCATCAAAGTTCGAGTAGTCAAAGGTCCCGCAGATGAGTCTTCCGTCTGCCGTGAAGGATAGATAAAAATCACCGGAATATGTATGCTCCATCCGCGCAAGCATCGCGCCGCTTTGAACTTCGTAGGTTTGAACCGTAGCTTTATTATTTTGGAATACCATATCGGAAAGAAGGATTGCGAGTCGGGATCCGTCCTCCGATAAAGCGATTCTACTCAAAAAAAACTCACCCGGGTCCCAGGTCACATTCGAGACGATAGAACCGTCCGCCGAAGACAGAATATAACAGGAATCGTTAGCGGCCAATCTGATTCCGACGAATTGTCCGTCACCGCTCACGGAAAAAAACGGCGAGCCGGATAGATTGGAAAGCGGTTCCCCCTGGATGTCCGCATAGGATAAACTCCATAGAATCCCGCCGGTCGCTCCGTCCGCGCAAATGACCTTTGTGTTCCCGAACGCGATCAGGCGATCGTCGGAAAAAAATCTGAAGTCATAGAAACGCTCGACTGTTCCGTCGCTCGCAGAAGTGCTCAGTTTGGCGATCGCTTTTCCCGTCTTCAGCTCGAAAATATTGATCGCCCCCCGCTGATCCAGTACGGCAAATAAAAGGCCGGATGGCGAACATTCCATGATATTTTGAGCCACATCATCCAGCTCGACCGTATAATCCGGCACTAATTCGTTTCCGATCGCGTACGCGTGAAGCACGTTGGACAGGGCGTATTCGGCGGAGGGCACGATCGGTCTCTCCGGATTCTGAAGATCCTCCGGCAAGGCCTCGAGCGCGACCTGGATCGCCTTGGTTCGATCCCCCTGATCCAAAAGCCGCAATGATGTATCCGCCAGAAATCTTGACTGCGTGATCTGCTGCTTCCTGAAATTCTCAAGGATCTTCTGATTCTGCAAATAGTTATAGGCGCCGAAAGCGACGGCCAGAATCGCGATCGCCGTGACCGCCGCGAAGATCCTCCGGTTCCGCTGCTCCCTGTGGCGTTGTTTCAGGTCGTCATAGCGACAGCCGAGGATCGGCGCGGCCAGGCGAAAGATCTCCTTCTTGATGATTTTCTTGCGTGTTTGAGC
>JAFGGR010000018.1 GCA_016930475.1 Clostridiales bacterium
AAGCACCGGTCCCGATATGCTCCCGCCCGTATTCACGGATGACTTCGGTGCCGGAATACGGCCGGTTACAAAGGACCTTTCGGTCGACCCTCCGCTCGAATTCCGAGATCACCTCGTCGGGAAAGCCATCCGGGTAAACCGGAAGCGGCGTCGGAGAAACGATCCCCGCGATCTCCCAGTGCCCGATCGTCGTGTCCTTCCCGTTGGATCGTTCCGTCAAGCGCCCATAAGCGCCTGATGGTATGATGAATTTCGTGCCTGTCAAGCGCCCATAAGCACCCTCCGGATCCTTCGGCAACGCCGGAGCCTTCCCGTCGCCGCGGCGCGCCCCGATATCCCCGGCGACGCCCGGGATCGACAGGAGCCCGAGTCGGGTCAGATTCGGAATCACAAATTGATCGGACGAAGCGATCGACGCAAGGGTGTTCGTCCCCTCATCCCCGAAAAGCGCCGCGTCGGGCGCGCGCCCGATCCCCAGACTGTCCAGAACGACCAGAAAAACTCTCCTGTTCGGATTCGGCTCGGAAAAATCGCGGAACTCTGTTGCTGTTTCCTTCATGATACCCTCTTTCATATCCCGATTCCGGCGATCTGTATCGCCCGAAAAGTCGCATTCCCTGTACTGAATATGATATCACGAGTGCCCGGCATCGGCGAGGCGCCCGGAAGCGTAATCCGAATCGAAAAACGTCGCATTTCCCTCGAGAAAATCGTTTATCATGTCGCAATCGAGTCCGATTATTTGCATATTTTGTTACAAATACGGTTGAATTTTCTCGAATTTTGTTACATCCCGCAATTTATGTGAGAGAAATATCATTTATAATGGTAAAAGTAAGTGATGAGGTACGCGGGAGGCCCACGATGAGCGATAAACCGAGACTGGTCTTGATTTCTCTGGACGCGGTCGGCGACCACGAGGTCGACGCGCTCCTTTCGATGTCGAATTTCCCGCGGATCGCAAAGCGGGGCACTCTCATGCGGAAGGTCGATTCGCTATTCATCTCGAATACCTACCCGATCCACGCGTCGATCCAGACCGGCGTTCCGGCCTGTAAGCACGGGATCGTCGATAACGATATCCAGTTACCGGGCACCAAGGGCGAGCACTGGCGCTTCCACGTCCGTCATTTCGAGGTGCCCACGCTTCCTTCCGAGGCAATGAAGGCGGATCTCAGCGTTTGCTCGTTGATGTTTCCGGTGACCGGAGCGTCCGGCGCCCGTTATAATTTTCCGGAGATCGCCGGCAAAATGTCCTTTCTGAGACGGATGTTCCGGACCTTCCGGTACGGCAACAAACGGTTTATTTTTTCTTCTTTGTTTCGCCATCTGCGCGAAGTTACCGCGACCGGTGTCGGGCACGGGGACGAGCTGGTCACGTCGATCTCCGTGCGGCTTCTTCAAAAAAACAAGGCGGACCTTTTTATGATCCATCTTTTAGACGTCGACGTCACCAAACACCGGCACGGCGCGACCTCGCCGGAGGCGGCGGAGGCGCTTCGGCGCCTGGACACGCGGATCGGAACGATCCTCGATGCGGCATGGACCGGGCCGAGAGCCGCCACGACCTCCGTCATTATTTTCAGCGACCACAGCTGCATGGATGTACACACCGCGATCCACCCGAATCAACTGCTTTCGAAGGCCGGGATATCCACGGAAGACGCCTATTTTCACTGCTCCCACGGCTGCTGCTTTTTAAACATCTTTCGTCCGGACCATCGAAAAGAAATCGACACCTTCACGGATGGTTTTCTGAAGATTCCCGGGGTCGCGCGCGAATTGACCGAGGAGGAAATGCGCGTCTCCGGAGCCTCACGCGAATTCGAACGCGGATTTGCGGCCGCGCGCGGTTACACGTTCGGGCACTTTTCAAAAGGCCAGCACGGATACCCGCTCGATAACGAGAACTATCAGGTCTTTTATGCCGCTTCCGGTCCGGCCGTCGACGCCGGGCGTCTCGGCGAGGGCGGGAGTCTTCTGGATATCTGTCCGCTCGCCGCGGATATGCTCGGACTCCGGCGCTGGCCGATGGACGGGAGCAACCGCGTTTTTCGAGCGGACGATTCGACCCCGTCTTCGGGATCGTAGTCAACGAGGGATCACACATGGAAGAGTTAAGCATCGCGATGCAAAATTATCTGGAAACCATTTATGAGCTCTCCGCGCAGGAAGGCGGGGTTCGCGTCAGCGACATCGCCGCGAACCTCGGTGTCTCGAAAGCCAGCGTCAACAACGCAATCAACGTCCTATCGGAGCATGGCTACGTTTCCCGGAAAAAGTATCAGGAGATCTATCTGACCGGGCACGGAGCCGAAGCCGCCGCATTTCTCGCTGGAAAGCACAGCGTCCTGAAATCGCTCTTCACGGAGATCCTTGACGTGCCCGAAGAAATCGCCGACCGCGACGCCTGCGCGATCGAACACATTATCAGCCGCGAGACGATTCTTCAGATCCAAAAATACCTGCGCAATTGACATCCGCTCGCGTCCCGTAGTATCCTGAATTTGCAATTGCGAATTTTTCGCATCTACGGGAGGTCGCCATGCGGCATTATCTGAAACTACTCGCGCTCATTATCGTATCGGTCCTGGTTTTTTCCCTGTTGACGGCCGGGTGCTCCGCGTCTCCCTTCTCCTCCGCTCGGAAGGATCAGCTCAAGGTCATCGCCAGCATCTATCCGATGGCGGACTTCGCGCGGAAAATCGGCGGCGACCATGTCTCGGTCGTTCAACTGATCCCGGCGGGCTTCGAACCGCACGCATGGGAGCCCTCCACGACCGACATGAAGACCTTTGAGGAAGCGGACGTTTTTATCATGAGCGGCGCGGGGATGGAGATGTGGGCCGATAAGGTCTTGTCCTCGATCCGGAATCCGTCACTTCTCACGATAGACACCTCATTCGATGTCCCCCTGATTTTACCCGGCGCGTACTCGCTGGACGGCGAGGAAGCGGAGGCTGACCACGACGAAGCAGAGGCGGAGCATGAGCATGATGCCGACGAAGACCACGATCCTGAGAACGAAACGGAAGAGCACGACCACAACAATAGTTCATTCGACCCGCACGTCTGGCTCGACCCGGCAAACGCGAAAATTCAAATGAAGTCGATCTGCGAGGCGTTCTGCCGCGCGGACCCGGATCACGAGAAAGATTATCGTGCGAACTACGAGAAGTACGCGGCGGACCTTGATGCTCTCGACAGCGAGTACCGCACCGCGCTCTCCTCTATAGAAAATCCGTACATCGTCGTCTCTCACGAGGCCTTCGGATATTTGTGCAAAGCCTACGGTCTCCGCCAGATCCCGATCCGCGGGATTTCGGCGGACGCCGAGCCCGACGCCGCTCGTATGCGCGAGATCATTGAAATGACCGGGCGCTATCATGTGCGCGTCATCTTTTTCGAGGCGCTCGGAAGCCCGAAGGTCGCCGAAGCGATCGCCCGGGAAACCGGTTGTGAAACAAAAGCGCTCCACCCGATCGGCGGCCTGACCCAGGAACAGATTGATGCCGGAGAAGATTATTTTTCGATCATGAGAAGCAATCTCGAAGCGATCAACTACGCGCTTACGTTGGAGT
>JAFGGR010000178.1 GCA_016930475.1 Clostridiales bacterium
AGGCCTTGATACGTGCAAACGTCATTCTGATGGACCTCCTTAGAATGTTCAGGATATCTGAATTATCTACATAGTAATTCAGCGTTTCTGAAGTGTCAATACGTAAATTCAGTAATTTTGAATATTTTGTTTACAAATACCGAATTTCGGTATAAATTGAATTTACAAAGGAGTTTTAGTTATGCATACGATTGGGCAACGAATAAGGTCCGCAAGAGAAAATGCGAAGATGACCGCTCGCGAATTAGCCAAACATCTCGGTGTCAGTCCCACCAGATTGAGTAACTGGGAAAGTGGGACGAATCGGCCGAGGGCTGAATACATTTCGTCTATTTCGAGAATTCTTGAAGTTTCAACAGATTACCTTCTTGGTATCACAGCTAAGAATCAACTTCAAGTGAGTGAAGAGCCTTCAATATATTCCAGTATCCCAAATATCAATCTCACTTCAGACGAGAACAAGCTTCTATCTTTATGGCGAGAAGCATCATATGATGGCCAGCAAGCAGCTTTAGCAGTACTATCCACCTGTGTCGATTTAAAAAAACGACGCGAAGAGGAAACCGGTGCCGGATAATCTACGTAAAACCCAGCAAATGTCAAAACAAGCAATAGGAGGAGTACCATGAAAAGATTTGTTTCAACTTTAATCATTTTAGGTTTTGTTTTTTCTTTATCCGCTTGCGGATTATTCCCCTCGACCGAGGATCCGACAACATCAGTTGCACAAACCACTCTTAAACAGACCACAACCACAATTGCGACGACAACGGAAACAAAAGCGCCAGCCATACTAACGGCCGAAGAGGTATTGTCGGAATTGAAGGACGCGGGATTACCAATATCAAACATTGTCGTATACGATGAAAAAACGGATCCAAATAAAACCCTTGGCCGTCCAGGATCGTATACGTCCAAAGCTAATTTTTCCGATCCAGCCCATGAAGATTCGGATATAGACAATCCGGATAACACGATTGAGGTTTTCGTAAGCGAAGAGGATGCAAAAACAAGAGCAGAATACGTAAAAAGCGTAACAGAAGGAACGTTTATGGCTCAATATATTTATCAGGTAGGTGTCTACGTTATGCGATTGGATTATGACGTTCTGCCATCTGACGCTGAAAAATACGAAGAGGCTTTGATTGTAGCCGTTCGTTGATGTGGAGAGACGGCGCAGCCAGAATGAGGTAATCGTATGATCATCGCAGGGTATGCCCGTAAATCAATTATTACTGATTCCGGAGATTCAATCGAGAATCAAAAGAAAACCATCTCAGAATATGTTTCTCGGATGCACCCTGCCGCTGATCTCATTTTCTATTCCGACGAAGGATTTACCGGATCCAATACGGACCGACCAGCTTTTCGAGCACTCATGGCCGATGTGACCTCCGGGAAGATCAATATCCTTGTCTGTTACCGGCTGGACCGGATCAGTAGGAGCGTCTCCGATTTTTCTGAGACGTTCGAGCTTTTGAAAAAACACTCGGTTGAATTTGTCTCTGTTCGCGAGCAGCTGGACACCACCACACCAATCGGCCGGGCGATGATGTATATCTGTTCTGTGTTTGCTCAGATGGAAAGAGAAACGATTGCAGAACGCGTTCGAGATAGTTCCCTATCTTTAGCAAAGTCCGGTAAATGGGCAGGAGGAAGACCTCCGACCGGTTACGTTCGGGAACGGAGATCCGATTCTTCCGGAAAGTCATTTACCGTCCTGGTTCCGGATCCGGATGCGACATCATTCGTTTTAGGTCTTTTTCATGGCGTGCTTGCTGGGAAGTCTCTGACTGGTATAGAGACTTCCTACCGATCCACGGGTAAGTTAAGCCCAGCAGGGAAATATATCTCTACAACAACGATCTACCAGATCATCACCAATCCGATTTATACGGCCTGTTCTCCAGAAGTATGGGATTATTACCATCGGCTCGGCTGTGAGCTCGGCGTTCCCAGGGATCAATTCGACGGATCCTCCGGAGCGATTGCCTATAACCGGACTACCGGAAGCCGACAGAAGAAGCATCAAAATAACAATATCTCCAAATGGATTATCACCAAAGGACTTCATGAGCCTATTATCGCTCCTGACCTATTTCTTGCGGTCCAGAAGCGACTTGGTATTAACCATATATGCAAGACCCGTCAGTATGATGTCGGCCTTTTGCGCGGTCTTCTACGTTGTTCTTGTGGCCGTCTGATGTCCGCCAAAAGAAAGACCTGTTATGATACGAAAAATCAGACCGTCCTCTGGAATTACATTTGTTCCGGAAGAGCTCACAAAGGATCCGCTCATGACTGTAAGGTGAAGCAAGTCAATCTACAAATGATCGATCAGATGGTCCTAGATGCGCTTTCCAATATTTCAATGGATCCGTCTTCTATAAAAAATTATACCCGGAAGGTTTCCGAACCGAATAAGGATCTCTCGGCTTTACGAAAGCAACAACTGTCGAATAAAAAAAAGATTCAGAACCTTGTCGCTCGACTCGAAGATACCAGTGAATCACCGGCAGCAAAATATATCATCTCCTCGATTGAAGATCTGGATCGTAAAGGCCGGGAGCTTCAGAAGCTGATCTCGGAAGTTGAATCCAGAAAACAAAGCCAGCTCAAACAGGAAAGTCATGATCAGTGGCTCTCCTCTTATATCTCAAATGAGATGAAATTCTTTGATGATCTTTCCTTTGAAGAAAAGCAGAATTTTTTCCGGAATGTCATTTCGTCCTGCGTCTGGGACGGATCCGCTTTATCAATTAATATGATCTAATTCTCTTCTCCTTGTCATCCTGCGTCCCGATCGGATCATCGTCGGAGAGGTTCGGGGCAATGAAGCGGCCGATATGCTTCATGCCCTGCATACCGGACACCCCGGCTCATTATGTACCGGGCACGCTAATTCTTGTGTCGAGATGCTGAATCGTTTGTCCACAATGGTCCTGGCCGGTTCATCCCTGCCGTTTGAAGCGGTCGTGCGCCAGATCATCATGGGCATAGATATTTTGATTCACCTCAAGAGAAGCGCACACGGTAAGCGTTTGATCAACGAGATCGTAACGTTGGACCACAGAAAGGATGACGCATTTCAAATCATCCCGCAATTCATTAACAAGGAGGGCATCGGACTTGAGAATCAACACAGATAAGCCCGCTCCGAGAAGGCGATCGGAATACAAGCGCGGCAGCGATGACCGTCAAACCCGTGATCGTGTCAGGAAGAAGTTCATGCTGAAACGCATCTTTCTTTACCCATGCTGCTTTGCCGCTGTGTATTTTTTATCGGATGCCTTTATCCCTCTTTTCTGGCTTCGCGTTTTTCTCGCGGCTATGCTTTCTTTGTTTCCGTTTTTCTCGATCGTTCACCTCTTGTACACCCGAAGGACCTCCCTGCTTCGTGCTCAGAGTAAGGTCCTCCTTCAATCCCTGTGCACCTCCGTATCAGCGGGATATTCTCTCCAGAGCGCGTTCATGTGTGCGCGGCCAACGCTGGAGAAAGCCTTCGGTAAAAGAAGTTTGATGGGCTCAGCATTGAGAAGTGCAGAAAAATCACTTTCCGCGCAAGAACCCCTGTCGGACGTCGCTGTCGATCTTTGTTATCGGCTTGACTATATCGAGCTTCTTCCGGTCATGCACGCCTTGTCCATTACCCGAGTCGTCGGCACGGGAGTGATCTCGATCCTAAAGAACAGTTGTCAGATGATGTCTGAGTTGATCGCGGTAAAGAGTGAGGTGGAGGCCAACAACGCGGGAAAGAATGCGGAGGCTTTTCTTCTCTGTCTGATGCCGTTTGGAATCACCTACGCACTGTCTTCTTTTACCGGAGATTATCTGGCCATGGCGAGATCCGAGCCGATGGGGATCGCGTTGATGCTCCTTGCCTTCTGTATCGCGATCATTTCCTGTGGATTTCTTTTTTCCATGATCAGCGAGAAGAATCGAAACGACGCTTCCGCGGGCGCGACGGAAGGATTCTGTCTTCCCTTATTCCTGTCGAAGTTCTCCGGGGCTTTTCGGGAACGCGTATCACTTCTATTGCCACAGGGATATATCACGGGAGTCTACGGACTTTTGAGCGAGCTTTCATACAGACCGGATCTTCTCTTTGAATTCCTGCTTTTGAAGTCGTTGTGCGTGACTTTATTTATGCTCCCCCTGTCCGCAATAATCCTTCGCATGCTGCGTTACCCCATTATTCTGGCTCTTCCGTTGGTCGTCATATCGATCATCCTGATTCATCACGATCTTCGGTCACGCGTTCTTCGAAGAAGAGAAGGCATCATGGAAGAAATTCCGCTGTTTCTTTCGATGTTGGTAACACTTCTGCAATCCGGCGTACTGCTTCCGAAGGCGATCGAAACATGCTCGTCGGCATTTCCGGAATCGGGCGTTATGGGATCGGAGCTTCGTATCATGAATGCCCAGATGCTGGCGGGAACATCAGCGGGTCGGGCAGTCGAGTTGTTTTCCGAGCGGACTCCGGTCCCCGAGGCACAATCCGCTCTTCTTCTTGCTTCAAGATTTGAGGTGACAGGCGGCTCGGAAGTGCTCGGTCTGCTCTCTTTGCAGGCAACGGCTTGTTGGTCTCTTTGCAGAAATGCCTCGAGAAAGAAGCGCGAACGAGAAGCGCTCGCGATGATTTTACCGATGATGCTTGATTTCATTTCGGTCCTATTGGTTGCGACGACCCCCGCTCTGATATCGCTCCAATTGTCATAACCTATCACAAGGAGGAAAGCCATGAAAGAAAAAAGAAACAAACCGACTTATCTGCGAACAGAAAACAAAAGAGGTATGGGAACAGTAGAAATTGTAATTATTATTGCCATTTTGGTTGCGTTGGCGCTCGTTTTCCGCGGAGCTCTGACCCACTATGCGGACAATATCATGGATTACGTATTTGACGACGGCAACGTGATCGGAGCTTTAGGCGGATAACAGGAACGGGGGGCATATGATAACAGAGCGAGGTCCGCACGGAACGGTTGCGGTTGTGACAATTGAATCGGATAAGGAGGTGGTTCCGCATGCGCTTTCTGCCTTGCGGAACCGCGCCTGTCGGAAGTTTCTTCCGGTCTATGTCCGGGAGCTTTTCGGGCAGAAACAGTTATGTGTGGACTGCACGGGGCTGATCCGCGTGATCGATCCGGCCGTTTCCCGCGTATACCTGACTCTCGAAGCCCGTCGCAAAGCGGTTGCGGATCTTCTGAGCGGAGTGATAGAGATGTTGGATCTGCTCCTGGATCCGTCCGGACTCATTCTTAGGCCGGAGGATATTTGGTTACATCCCGAGAGCGGAGAAATGTTCTTTGTCTATTTACCTTGGCGGTCCTTGCGTGGCAAATCGGGATGTGTCTTATCCGATGTGGATGCGGTTGAGCTTGAGAACCTGTTGATGCATGATTTTTTCTCAGAGGCCGTATCCGAGACTTTTCGTCATTGCCTTACAGATTGCGTACTCAAGGGTGACGAGGCCGGTTTCGGAAGAGCTCTGGACGGGATGAGTCATCCGGATATTGTCGCCTACGCAAAAATGAAGCGATTTTCCGCACTGAGCCTGTCTTTAAGCGCGATCCTAATGTTGATGATCATTGTCCTGTTGGGCATATTTCAATTGTCCGAGAGACCGAAGGGATTTCTTCGGGCGTGGGAATGGGCTCCTTTATATTCGATTTCTTTTTTGCTTCTGACGATCGGCGTATGCAAGAAGCCTCGATCAATAAATAACTCAGCCCCCCCTGCGGAGATGATCGGGAAGCCGGCCTCCTCGAATAAGGACCTGTTCTTTCCGGATTCGAATGATTGCCTGACCGCAGCCGGCGGGAAAGAAGAATCAACCCTTGAGCCGGGATTTTTAGTTGAGCAAAGCGATTACGGGCACAAGCTCCCGAAGAAAAGGAGATGCGTGATTTGGACCGATGACTTTCTGATCGGATCAGATCACTTGTTGTGTGATTATCCCATCGACCATCCGTCGGTTTCAGCGAGACATGCCCGAATTGTGAGGCGGCAGGGTATGTTTTTTCTGGTGGATCTGGGGTCACGGGACGGAAGTTACATCGGTCATCGCAAACTTTTTACGCACGAAGAAAATCCGCTGTTGGACGGAGATACGATTCGCATCGGGGAAGTTCGCTTTCGATTTTCCTTTGACGATCGGGTTGCAGATCCATAGCCAGATCAAGCCCGTTTGATAGTACAAGATATTAGGAAGACCCCGCTACTTTGCCTCTTCGTCTCTGAATATCTTCTCTATCAATCGTTTCTGCTTCTCGTTGCCGTGTTGTTTGGCAGCATTGATCCTGGCAACAGCACGCCTCAAAGAGTTTTCCGAGTAATATCTTTCTTCGGAGTTATATGGAGCCTCTGTCAATCTCTCTTTCGCACGTTCATAGGCATTTACCGCACGCTGGACGTCTATTTCTTCGGGCCAGTTTGCCGAGACGCATAAGACCAGCAAAAGGTGTTGCCCGATTTCCGCGAAACCGTCTGTTAACACCCCATATTGAGAAACTCCGCCGACAGTGATTGAAATAATTCCGGGGGTTAACGCAATAACCATCGGTGCATGACCGGGTAAAATTCCGACTCTTCCGTTCAGGGAACTCAACGAAACGGATTCAACCGGCCCCTCGTAGAAATGACGATAAGGGGTTACGATTTCAAGCATCATGGTTTTTGTTTTTTTCTCTGAGCTCATATTCTGCTTCCATTGACCGATATTTTGGCATAATCATTTATTTGATAAGCGGACTCGGACTCGTT
The DNA here is from genome assembly GCA_016930475.1 of Clostridiales bacterium. Taxonomy (GTDB): domain Bacteria; phylum Bacillota; class Clostridia; order Saccharofermentanales; family Saccharofermentanaceae; genus JAAYCT01. The sequence continues at coordinate 6,766 of JAFGGR010000178.1, forward strand.
CATGATCACTCGGAATTGTTTTTAAATGACTTATACACATCCTCGATGTCGCCCTTCATAAAGAAGTGCTGTTCGGGAATATGATCCACACCTCCGGATATGATTTCGCCGAATGAACGGACCGTCTTATCGACCGGAACGTATCTTGGCGGATATCCGGTCGAATCCTCGGTTACATAAAAAGGTTGAGAGAGAAATTTTTGAATTTTTCTGGCTCGCCCTACTGCTTTTCGATCGGATTCGCTTAATTCCTCCATCCCGAGGATCGCGATGATGTCCTGAAGCTGTCTATAGCGTTGCAGTGTTTCCTGAACCATTCGCGCTACATGATAGTGATCTTTTCCGACGATGGACTCACTGAGTATTCTCGATGAGGATTCCAACGGATCCACCGCCGGGTATATCCCCAACTCGACGACCGATCGGGACAAAACGATGTTTGCGTCGAGATGAGCAAAAGTAGTCGCCGGTGCAGGGTCCGTCAAATCGTCGGCAGGAACATAAACGGCCTGAATCGACGTAATCGAGCCGTGTTCGGTCGAAGTAATTCTTTCCTGCAGTTGACCGACTTCGTTGGCCAGGGTCGGTTGGTATCCGACGGCGGAAGGAATGCGGCCCAGAAGTGCGGAAACCTCGGCTCCCGCCTGTACAAAGCGATAGATGTTATCGATAAACAAGAGTACGTCTTTGTTTTTTTGGTCGCGAAAATACTCGGCCATCGTCAGCCCCGCGAGAGGCGCC
>JAFGGR010000004.1 GCA_016930475.1 Clostridiales bacterium
CCATGTTGATCGCGGCGACTTCGCTCTCGGCCTGGACGAACGTACCTCCAGCCTTATTCATCGTCAGCGCCATATAGTGCATGATCTCGGTCTGCGGGGTGATCGGATACCCGAAATAATACCGGCATCCGGCCCGGATCGCCGCCTCGGCGATGACTTCGTTTCCCTTCATTAAGACACGTTTACTCATATCGCTTCCTCACTTTTCAACGGTAATGACCGAATCAGGGCATTGGACCGCACAAAACGCACAGCCGATGCACTTGGACTGGTCGATGCAGGAAGCGGGATGATAACCTCTTGAATTCAGACGATCCTGATCCAGTTGAAGGATCTTCTTGGGGCATACCGCGACACAGAGGCCGCAGCCCTTACACAGATCGTCATCGAATGTTACTTTTGCCATCATTGACCTCCATGGTGATTTTCACATAGAACGATTATAGCCATGTGATTTTTAGATTGCAAATTTTATGCCGTGCGTTTTCTCTATCTGTGAGTCGTCCTTCCTTTTCGAAAAGCACCTCTGATTCTTCCTATCGGGCGAGCGCCCGGAGCTTTCGCATCCGGCCGGCGATCAAGGCGACCGGCAGCATCATGAGAAGATCCTTCCAGATAAAAGGCAGTACCGAAATCATTATAACTTCTCGGAGCGACAGTTTTTCCATGACTCCCGCGCCGAACAGATGCGAAAACAAGAAGAGATACCCTCCCCCAAAAAGATAGCAGACAAGGATCGACGCAACGGATGATAGAGCAATTCCAGCATAGGTTATAAGCGCGGAGCTCTTGGCACTGTCCAAAAGACCGGAGAACATCCCCGCACAGAATGCGCAAACCGGAAAGCCGAGGAGAAATCCGAAGGTCGGCTGGAAAATATAGGATATCCCTCCGCCCGAAGAAAAAACCGGCAAACCGATCAGCCCCATCAGGAGATAAAGGCCTTGTGCCGCCGCACCTTTCCACGGTCCGAGAAGAAGTCCGGTCATGATGACCATTGGAAGTTGAAGCGTGATCGGGATCGGAGCGCCGGCTATGGCGATCCTTGCGCTGATGATCATCAAGACGGTAAAAACCGGTACCAGAGTCATGGTCCGGAGGAATTCTTTTCTCTTTGCGGACGCCGAAGCTCCGGTCTTGATCGTCGTCGGGTCGGTGGATTCGCGAATCATCTGTCCCTACCTGTCCTTCAGATAAAAATTGGTCCAATCCGGTTAATTGTAAACCATACACCTCGATTGTCAACCTTTGTGACAAAAATCGGGGCTCCGAAGAGCCCCGAAAATCATTCATTGATCGGCTGTGATTACTCGATCGGCTTACCGCATTCCGGGCAGAATTTCGGCTTCTTGGCTCCGGCCTCGCCCTTCCAGCCGCATTCCTTGCACTCCGCGGCCGCAGGCTTCGGTTTTCCGCAATCGGCGCAGAATTTGCCCTTATTATCCTGAGCTCCGCATTCACAGGCCCAAGGGGCCTGAGACGCCCGGGACTTACCGCACTCAGGGCAGTTATTTCCGGTGTTACCGGTCGCGCCGCATACGCAAGTCCAACCTTCAGGTTGTCCGCCTGGGTCCGAAGTCTCCTCATCCTCATTTAGCGACTTGAAGGCTTCTTTTCCGATCTCATCGCCCGCCATTTTGCCCACAAACATGCCACCAAATCCGCCTCCGGATTGATTCGAACCTGCGGCTTCCATCCCTTTACCCATTTTATTCGTATAGTTGATCGCAGCACGTCTTTTGTCCTTCTCGAGGAATATGATGTCATCGTAATCTCTGATCTTCACTTTGGATTCATCAGTCGGGGATATTCCGCCGAACGCAGCGGAAACAACGACCATACCGCGACCTTCAAGCCACTCATCGTCCAAGGCTTGATTCATATAATCCCGTAAGCGTGTTTGCTCGGATAGAAGGTGGCTGTATACGATTTTATCGACGCTACCGAGTTTATTGAGCGCTTCGGAAATCTTCTGCATGAACTCAGTCTTTATCTGATCCGCAAGTTCACTGCGTTTATAATCGTCCGCGACATTTCCGACGACGGACTTAAAGAAGGTCACCGGATTCTCGATCCGGAACGAAAAAGTTCCGTTAAGGCGGAGGTCAATCAGGCTGTAATGCGGGTCGGGATACATGATCGGTGCCGCGGAGCCGAATTTGTTGTCGATGATCTCGAGCATGTTGACGAAATAAACGCGTTGCTGCATCGGGATTTCACCGCCGGCCTTGATACGATTCCAAAGATCGCCGATCGATTGCTTGGCGCCGTCCAGAAAACCGCTTGAGCCGAAGCACGAAGGTGCCGACGAAGCGTCCCAGGTATACATGCCGGGCTCGGTCGTAAAATCAGTGACTTCGCCGTTATCGACCAGAAGAAGCGCCGTAGACTCGGGAACCGCAATCTTGGATCCGTTCGAAATGACTTCCGCGTCTCCCTTGTTGCTGCCCCGGGACATTCTCTTTGCGCCTTTTCTAACGAGTACTTCTTTACCGAGCGAGTCGCACGTGAAGAACTCCAGATATTGATCGGACAGAGTCGATCCCACCGCTTGAATTGCTGCCTTGATCAGTCCCATTTTGTTTCCTCCTGTTAACTATTTTTCTGTAAGCTTATCCGCGCGCCAAACACGAATATCGACAGGCGCCAATCCTACTCCGCAATACAGACATTGTCTGCTTTCAAGGGTACGAACCGCCGCCCCGCAGTTCGGGCAAACCACTCCGATCGCATTAACCTCGGTGCTCGTCAACTTGCTCTCATCAATGATGTTAATGATCGACATATTGTAGCGCGTTTGTTCATGCTGATCGGGATCGCCCGATACTACCTCTCCATTTTGCTTGATTCCATGAAAATATTCAATAGCAGTTTCAAAAGTAATCATTCGGGTCCCCGCTGTTTTATCGTACGATCGGATACCGGTGCGGTGAATCTTGATGTCCGAAAAAGTCCCGCACTTCCCCTCCCGCTTCAAATCCTCGATTCTCTGCCGCACTTTCTCGCGGTAAGCGTCGGTCACGCGGATCGGGATCGCACTGTTGCCGCTTCCGTATGGCAGTAATGGATTGTCGGAGGTCTCCGTGCCCCCGGTGCGCTCGGATATTTCTCGAAGGGTCATGATCAGAAGCTGTTCGCATGATGATTTCATCTGCTCGATATTCAGCTCCGGAAAATCCCTGGAAATCAAGGGCGTCAAGGCAGAGGACATGTCCGAGACAGACTTGGGCTCTGCCCTCGGCCTGAAATCGACATCCATGATCGACATATTCTTTTCGGCAAGCTCCCGATTGATCCCGGTATAGATCTCGCCGAGCAAAGAGTTTTTGAATTTATGAGTCAAATTGCGTACGCCCGCCCGAATGAGAAAACCGGCCGTTACACCTCCCCCGATAATAACGGCGGCAATAATGATCGTAACAATCAACGGGTCCATCGGCACACTCCTTCACAGCGGCTCGATCCGTTTCGGGAACCGCTTTCTCGTTTTATCAGAAAAATCAGTAATTATAGAAAATACTCCGCTTCATTCGAATAAGTGGTAATTGATTGCCGGTCTGTCCGACCCATTCCTTCGGCAGATACTCATCAAGTCCGCTCGCGAACCGCAGTGGAATGCCGGTGATCGCGGAAGCCTCCTTCAAGATCGGGTATGAAATTTCGAGTTCTTCTCCGGTCGTTTCGTTCAGGAGGTTTGAATTGTCGATCAGCCCGTATATGGGAAGATCGGCTGCGGCGGACAGCTTCAACGCAGTCTCCGCAATGCCCTTGGAATCGATCGTGAAGGGCCGGAATGTATTGACGACCATAAAAACTCGAAAATCGGTACCCTCGATGCGTTTCTTAAGACCCGCGAGCACCTTGGCCCCCATATCTTCACCGCCGACATCGATCACTCCGATGCTTTTGGGATTATCGAAAACCGCATTTACCTCAGCGGGTATCGCCGGCACATCAACATTCGTGTTTGCAAAAATCGGAGCAATGACCCGAATGCCTTCTCCCTGCAAGAGTGACTTGGCGTCCGCGGAGCGATAAAAAGGATTGACAGTGTCCAAATCCACAAGAATTACATTGCGTTCCGGATAGGCCTCCGAAAGCATCCTTGCGAAATGTACGGAAACCTCCGATTTGCCGCTTCCGTAAGCCCCGATAAAGATGTAAAGCTTCGGTCGATTCACCTCCGCGCCCCACTCATCGCCTTTTACGATCTTTTTCACACCTGATGCCTCCGGTATATCTCAAAAACGATTGGTTGACGGAATCGCATTCCTGTAATTTAATGGGTAGGAGAGCGCACTCTTCCACTAGTAGATTACCACACACGGCGCTTTGATAAAATATGATTGCACAACGGATATAAACCTTCAGGGGGTCAGTATGTTTTCAATTTTTCGTCGCAACCGGAAGTCTTCAGAATCAAAACCGGAGTCCGGATCCGAGATCATCGATCCGGCCGCGGTGCGGGATACGGCTTTGATTGCCGTAATTGCCGCCGCCATCGCCCGTTATCGGGAACAGGATCCCTCCGTCTCACCCGCAGTCGGCTTCATCGTACGTCGTGTGCGGCGCGTTTGACGGTGTCGGAATCGTTTTTGATCGGATTTATACATAAAGGAC
>JAFGGR010000179.1 GCA_016930475.1 Clostridiales bacterium
ACTGAACTCCGCCGGCGATGACCGCAAGCGCAACTCCTGTACTTAAAAATCTTCCCAGAATGGCTTTCATGTTCGTTCTCCTTTTTTTGCTTTGGAGGCAAGCCCCGATGTTTCCTATATTACTTGCATTTTCTTGATTTTCAAGAGTTTTACCGGATTTGTGGACGTTTCCACGCCAATTATGGACGTTTGGGGTCTTTTTTCTCGGTTATTTCTTGTTCGGCGTAGTATATTTCCATGATAGAAGGCAGTTTTTCCAAAAACTCACCGTGCGTCAACTGGTGATCTTGGCGTTCCGTCGGAAGCGCGTAGCCCGGCTTTCCTTCCGGGCGTGGGATGTCCTTTTCCCGAAGCATTTGATCGGAAGACAAAAGGCAGTTATACCGCTCTTCTTTTTCCCACCACTCCTCTTTGGTTTCATAGCCCAGCGTGGAGAGCATCTCCTGGACGTACTCTTCGTTCATCTCCAAAAACGGGTTGGCTTCGTTTCGGATCCTTCGCTTGGGGGCAACCTCATCTTTTCCGTACACGCGCCAGTGATCGGCTTGCTCGTACACATAGTATTTTTTGTCTTTTCCATAGTCTTCGGGCTTTACTTTCCAAAACGGAAGGTTATCGCCCAGACGCTCGAACGCGCGCAGTTGCCGCCGCATCAGGTCAAACGCGTTTACCAACTTCCAAAAGATGATAAAATGAGTGCGTTTAATACCCGTCAATAATCGGATATGCGGATCTTCCGCGGAAAGGAATCAGGATGGAACCAACCGACCTTTCTCTGATCAAAGAACAGAGAAACGAGATCACCTCTCATTTGATTTACGCGAAGCTCGCCGCGAAGACACGCGACGGCAAGAATGCTGATGTCTTGAGGCGAATGAGCGAGGACGAACTTCGCCACTATAACGAACTCAAAGAGATTACCGGCCGGGAGGTGAAGCCGTCGAGGTTTTCGATCGTCTTCTTCTATCTGATCAGCCGGCTTTTCGGGTTGACGTTTGGCCTCAAGCTTCTCGAAAAGGCGGAGGACGACGCCGTCGAAACGTACGGGGCGATGGTCGAGAAATATCCGCAGCTCAAGAATTTTGTCGAGGACGAGCAGACCCACGAGCTCCTGCTGATCGATATGATCGGGGAGGAAAAACTGAACTACATGGGCTCGGTCGTGCTTGGCTTAAATGACGCGCTCGTCGAATTGACCGGTGCTCTGGCGGGCTTCACGTTTGCGTTTCAGAATACGCGCATGATTGCGATGACCGGCCTTATTACCGGAATCAGCGCTTCCTTTTCGATGGCGGCGAGCGAATATCTTTCGACCCGCCAGGAGAAGGGCGAGAAAAGCGAAGCGATCAAGGCCGCAATCTACACGGGCATCGCGTACGTCCTCACGGTCGCGGTGCTGATCCTGCCGTACCTGGTTTTCGATAATCCGTTTCTTTGCCTTGGCGTCAGTTTGTTTCTGGCGGTCGCGGTGATTTTCGTGTTTAACTACTATATTTCGGTTGTTAAGGATGCGCCGTTCCGCCGCCGCTTCCTCGAGATGGCCGCAATCAGCCTCGGTGTCGCCGCCCTGTCTTTCCTGATCGGTATGCTGGTCAAGAACATTTTCGGGATCGAAGTGTAAGGGACGGCGAATCCGTACAGTCTGATTGAATGGATATAAGCATCATTTTGGTTCAAAGGAGTTCATGATTATGAAACTAATGCGGTTCGCGCTCATTGGGTTGGTTGTCGTTTTCGTTGCGGGCTTCTCAGGATATGACACAGGAGACGACCCAAGAGGATGTCGACGGACCCGGCGGGATGACGCCATTCGGACCCGAGCAGGCTGTGCTTTTCGATATGTATTCGATCCCGGCGGATTGGCCGCGTGAGGTTCCGATCATGAGCGAATTTAAGGTAACGATCTACGAGCGTACGGTCGACGGATCTTTGAGCAATTCATCAACGTCTATGCGGAGTAACGATCTACGAGCGTACGGACGACGGCATGACGGTGAACCTCATCGAAAGCGATCAAACGAGCCTGTATTTTGAGATAATTTACACCTCTTGAAAATGACGGATTCGATCGAATTACAGATTGTCTCGGCGCGTATCCGCTCATCACCGTACTGCCGGAGAGCGAATTTTCCGCCCTTGGCGATTTGTGGCATTTGTTTTATTCTCTTCAATATTTGCCCATGTCGGCAACGATCGAATCCAGAACTTCGACAATCGCCTCGCCGAATTTTGTTGCCGCAGACGGTTCGTTTCCGGTGACCGCGTTTCCGTCAATCGTGACCGCCTGCCCGGAATTCGTGCAGCCCGCATCTCGCATCGCCGCGTTCGTGTTCGGTCCGTCGTACCAGCTTGCGGATTTACCCTGCAGTACGCCCGCGTTGCCGAGTACGCCCGGTCCGGCGCAGATGCCCGCGACAAGAAGTACCTGATCGTTTGCGTTGCGAACCAGTCCGAGCAGGACCTCGTTATCCCAGATATCAACGACTCCGGTGCCGCCGGCGATGACGATGCCGAGCCCGATGTCCTCAATCTCCTCGATTGCGATATCCACCTCAAGACGGCCGCCGCCCATTCCTTTTGCGGTACCGGTTTCGGTGCTTGTGATCACCGCGCGGTATCCGGCTTCATCCAAAGCGTCGGTTATTCCCGCGAGTTCGCCCTCATGATAATTTTCGAACGCGACGAAAACCGTTACCCAGTCCGGCTTCGGAGTCGGCGACGGGGAGGGCGTCGGAACGGCGGTCGGAGTCGGCGGGACAGGCGTCGGAGCGGCGGTCGGAGTCGAAGAAACGGATTCGACCGCGGTCGTCGCAGATGTGTCGATTGCCTGTTCTTCACCGGAGGAAGAAGGCTCGACCGAGCACGCCGGCACAGCGACAAAACATAGAAGAATAGTGAGAAGCAGAATGAGCTTTTTCAAGGTGTATCCTCCGCGTTTCCGTGGCATATGGCCGAAAACGATCCGGTTGACGGTGTCGTTGCTCCGCGCTTCATACCGCATGGCCGGATCGATCCGATCGATTCCATATGATCGATTGGATTCTTATTCCAGATCCATGATATTCATTTTCTCGATTTTTTTGTTCCCGGTGCCGCTTTTTTCGAGGCGCGGGCAATTAAGAAGATGACCAGGAGGATGACCGTCGGGATGTTAAATAATGCACCGGTCAATAAGGCCGTTATGACCGCATCAAAAACACCGCCGATCATATTGATGAGCGTGAATAACGTAATGATCAGCGCGATGCCAAACGATACGATCGGAAGGATCAATCCGTTAATCGTTCTATCCTTCCGCGCGAGGAAAAATTCCAGGACACACAGGCCGATAAAAATCAGGATCAGGAACGGTATGATCAGTACTCCTGTTAAATTGACATAACCAACCGGTTCATTACTCATGTTTTTGACTCCTTTTTCGTTTTCTTGTATTCGGCGATCAACAGTTTAGCGGTGTCAAAATCGATTCGCTCGCTTAGGGCCAGTTCCTTGATCTTCGCGACATACGAATCCTGACCGACCGATTCGCCGACCTGGATCTTCTGAATGATTCGATCCAGCCTCAGACGAACCGTCGGATAGGAAACCCCATACAGCGCGGCGATCTCTTTGAGCGAACCCGAAGCGAGGATGAAATTTCGAATAAACCGAATATCTTCCTCATCGAGATGATTCATCCATATCGGAACA
>JAFGGR010000180.1 GCA_016930475.1 Clostridiales bacterium
AGCGCCTCGAAAATCGCCAGATTCAGCCAAGACGCCGTGCCGGAGAGTATGGGACCGATATTCTCGCCGGTCTCGCTGTTGTTGTACTGTGTGCAGAATCGTGGATTTCCCTTCGTGACATAGGGAGTTTGAAGGGTCCGGTACGGAAGGACCTTTTCGATCGTGAAATACGCAAGAGATATCAGGCGACGGGCCAGCACATCATCCCTGACCCTTCGGGCCGCCCGCAGAGCGGCGGTCGCCGCCATCATCGCGGCATGCTTGAAAACGCCCCCGTTCTCACGGTCGCCCGGAAAGTATATCGACGTTGCTGTATTGACGCCCAGAAGATCGTAATGGACCAACGTACAAAGCTTAAGGCCGGCATCCGTCTTAAGATGGCGCTCGACCTGAAAAAGCATCCGATCGATCTGCTCCTCGTTCGCGATATCCGAAAGGATCGTCCAGCTGAACGAGTTCAGAAAATAACTTCCGTTGATCCCGGGATCGGCCGACAAACCATCTTCGCCGGCGCCCAAATAGGTGAATCCGCCTTCGCGCGCGTCGTTGATCAACGCACGGGCATAATAATCGCCCTTCCAGGCATGGTTTCTCATGCTCTCCCGAGTGCGCTCCGAGATTTCCGTTGCCGTCATTCCGTCCTTTTCTTTTCCGAGCCCGGCGGAGAGCTCGCGGATCTCGTCGGCGGCGATTTTTAGAAGACAGGCGTTCATACAACTCTCGGACATGGTGTTCTTCCACGGCGCACCCCACGCGTCGCCGTCTTTTTCGAGCTGAGTCCGATAGGCCGCTTCTTTCTGCGGTCCTTTGAGACAGTGATTATCCAGTCGAAGAGTGTCGTTCCAGTCCGCCTTATCGAGAAGCGGAAGGCAGTGGGCGCCGACGGAGATTCGCCCGCAGTATATAAGAATAGACATGAGCGTGTCCCAAAGACTTCTGTTGCCGTCGCCATCCGCGACCGGGAACTCGGCGTTTAAAAAATCTCGATCTCCCGTTAAGATGACATAACGATAAACGGCCTGAACCAGCCACAGCGGATCATCCGAACAATCGCCCGGCTCCTTGCCGACACGGATAAAATCATGATTGGCGTACCCCATCCGATATACATTTCTCGCCCACATGGATATCAAATCCCGCGCGAGCGGTGCTTTTCCGGCGGCGACAAGATAATAGACCGACGCGAAAATATCCTGGATCTCGCGAAAACCGGTTTCCCGGTACGCTTTCTGAGTCCAGGCAAAAGCTCGGGATATAAAGGTCTGATAATATACCTGAAACGGTAGATTGATCGATACATAACGATCGAATTCATCGTCGCCGGTCTTCGGGCAAAGATAGGCGGCCAGGCGTTCCTGGCCGGACAACATCTGATCAAAGGTGGCCTCGATCGCGTCCGGAACCGAATACTGATTGATCAGGTTTCGAAGATCCTCTTCGATTTTGGGTCCGGCGTCCGCTCCGTCGTAACGGATACTCATCCCGACAAAGCTCAAGAAATCGGCCGACTCGGACGGATCGAGCGAAAATGCTTTTCCCAAAGCAAAAAATGGTGCCATTTTCCTTTCCATACGAGAAGGCAAACGCGAAAGGAGTTCCGGATCGCGAAGGCTCCCGCCTCCGAGGAACGCGGGAAGACTCATACAGAAATCATCCATTGCTTCCCCGTCCCGAAGGATCATCGCGAATCGCTTTTCCGCGGTGAAATTCCTCGGTTTACTGTTCAGTGAAAGAGCGATCGGCCGGGATCCGTCACAGATCAATTCGCTCTCATGAACAATATTGGCAAAAATCACGTCGTTTACGATGGTGATCGGGGAAGCAAGGCTGAACATACCAGTAAAGACGATACGCAAATCCCTTCTTGCTCCGGAACGGTTCTCAACGGTCACACGTTGGACCTCGACCGCGTCCGGCATGCCCGGCTCCGCGGGGAGGATAAAAATCAACCGCTTGATCCGAAGACCGCAACCGGTCTCGTACGCGATCGCGGTATGGTTCCGACCGTGGCGGCATTCGGCACGAAGGACATTTCGATCGACGTCGCGCGAGTAGAATATTTGCTTTCCGTCTTCGACCAGATAGAATTGACGGTTTGCCGGCTCACCATTTTCTTCCGGCGACAGCGTATACCGGGTCGCCAGGACCTCGGTCGCTCCGCCCGCTCGAAAAGATCCCGAACCGAAAGCGTCCACGGCACTTTTGGGTGTCGTGAACAGAGGATCCGGGTAGCCGTCCCGGTTGCCGATCAGAAGATTCACGGCATAATGAGGGCCCACGGAGTATGCCTTCAAATCGATAATCTGCTCGCCCTTATCGTTAATCTCCCCCCGGCTGTCGCGGATCTTACGGTAGCATTCAAGTACCGCTTGCTCCGACTCCGCCACCAGAGGAAATTCTCCTTCCGTGGTCCTGTAAACGATCGTTTCTCCGTCAAAAATAAACAGATGATCGGTATTCGGATTCTGCGCCAGAAGCCTTGACACAAGCGCGTTACTCATGATCTTTTCGCAAATCGGCGCCCGGAATGGAAGTCCCGCGGCTCCTACGATGTGACGGGCTCCGGCATCCGTCCATTCGGCATCCTTGAAGTCTCTGAGGAAGGTAACGTCAAAGCGATCCGCCAACACATCGACAGCTCTGTTGTGATTCCCTCGGGTCGATCTTCTGCTTAATGTCATTCCGTCATCCTCTTTACTCGTCAATTTTGCGAACGGAATCACCGATCAAGAGTGAACCGCGAATAATGACCATTTCGCGAAGCTTCTCGCCCGGATTTTCGATCTGAGCGATTAGTGAATGGACCGCGGCACGACCGATTTCCTCGACGTTCTGACGATAAGTCGTCAGTCTCGGGCGAAACATTTCGGCGAGATTGATGCCATCGTAACCGACAGCGCTGATATCCTTCGGAACCGAAAGCCCATGCTTCTCGATTTCGGTAAATCCGCCCATATATGAATAATCATCGGGATAGAGGATACATGTCGGTGGCTCGCGCAATTCCAGAAGAGAGCGCGTAGCCAATCCGCTCTCCTTGGGACTGTGGTATTTGGCCTCCAGAATATACTCCTCGGGAACTTTGATCCCCAACCCCATACACGCTTTATAGAAGCCGCTGAGTCTCTTCTGAGTGACGGCGCTTCGCTCCTCTCCGTGAATGAAAGCGATGCGTGTATGTCCCATTCCGGAAACATAGTCGAGGATCTCTTCCATGCTCTGGACATTTTCGGACATGATCGAGGGGCACTCCGAAAAAACGTGGTCGATCACCACGGTCGGGAGCTCACTTGTCGCAAGCTCCACGACCTGAGGATCCTCAAAACGAGCTTGGGCGATGACGACACCATCACAGTTTCTGTAAGAGGCATGCTTCAGAAAACTCATCTCGCTGCTGCCGATTTTGTTGCTGATAAAAGTGATATCGTAACCGGAAGCCTGAGAGGCCTCGCGGATACTGTCCAAGACCAGAGAAAAATATTCGTGCTTCAATTGATCCGCGAAAAGGACCCCAATATTGTAGGAGCGATTCGTCTTCAGAAACCTTGCGGCCGAATTCGGATGATATCCCAGATCATGGGCGATCTTCCGGATCGACTCGGCGGTCTCGGGATTTACGTCCGGCTGACCGTTCAACGCCTTCGATATCGTGGAGACGGAGACGCCGCAGATATTGGACAAATCCTTGATCGTTACCATAACTAATCTCCTTTACGAAAACGTTTTCGTACCATGATAATAAATCCGTAAAACGCGTTTGTCAACATATTATGGCGGCATATCAAGGATTTTGATAAAATTAATATTGACCCGTTTTCGTTATTGCCACATTTACGAAATCGTTTGCGATACAAGTGTCTTCGATAAAACGCCAATCGGTAGTCAAAAAGAGAAGGCCTTTTCCGGCCTTCTCTTCTTCACACTTCCGATCCGACGAACTCCGTGATGATCCGCGGTATAGTACGCCTCGAAACTAACCTGGTCATCCCGGAAGATACTCGAACGTGATCTCGATGGTCTCGATCCTGCGCAGGCGCTCGGTCCGGTTATCGATGATGACCGCAGAAGCGCCGGACAGGTCGCCGGACGCGTTGCGCGCCTCCTCCGGCAATGTGTCCACCCAGCCGTTATATAGATTGACGCGTGTGCATATTCCGTCGTCGCTCGTCGTATAGGGTTCGGCAAGCGGCTTATAAACCGAACCGTTCACCTTGATTTCCCGGACCTCGATCAAATATCCGGGGAACAAGATCTCACCGTTAGCGATCGCGAGCGCGGAGAACGCCATGCTATTGGCGTATCCGAGCTCGGTCCCGGTGAAATCCAGTCCGACGGTATAGGTTCCGGCTCCGGTGACCTCGACGTCGGTCGCGATCATCCCGTCGCTCTTGGAGATCGGATCATAGACATCGCCGACGCTGTAGCTCAGAAGCCAGTCGTTGCTGTTGTACATGATCCACGCCATCGCCTTCTCGTCCCCGATCGAAATCGTCTCGCCGGCCTCCTCCGCTGCGGTGTCCGCCAAAACGGCGGCGGCCAACGCCGCGTCCATGCCCGATACAGCCGCATCCCGGATCTCATCCCCGCTCATTTTCGACTGGGCGGAAAGGCTTCGCGAGGCGAAGAAATTCGCAATACTCTCGTCAAAAAACGCCTTGTCCTTCCGGACGAAATAGTTACTGCAGTCCCAGAGAACAGGGCAATACCCGTAAAGATCACAGTTATCGAGGAAATTCTCGAAAAACATCTTCGCGTTCTCTTTGACTGATCCGTCGGACATCAGGGCAACCGAATACTCGCCGAAAACGACTCCGTAACCCCGGTCGGTGAATTTCGCCATCATCGCGAGAAGCTCGTTTTGCTCCTTATATTCCTTTTCCCTGCCCCAGCGCGAAACGCTCGGTCCGCCGCAGAAGCCCCAGGGCGTATAGTAATGAACGGACAGGAGCAAGCGGTTTTCGACCGTATCGGTCGGCATCTTGAACCGCTCGTCGCAGGTCTTCTTGATATCGGTGTTGTACCCGGCGATCAAGAGAAACCTTTTTGCGTTGTTTCCGCCCGTGCCGCGCACAGTATCCGCAAAGGTCTGATTGATCCGGTTCGCCGTCTCGTAGCACTCATCCTCCGAAAGCGTATCGGAATCCGGAGCGACATCGATGTCGTTCAGGCGATCCCCGAGTTCTTCATTCGCCGACTCGAAAATCAAATGATCCGAATACTCCTTATAACGCTCGGCGATCTGCGTCCACATCGACACGTAAAGATCCGCCGCCGCGTCGCGCGTCTCCTTATTCGCGGAACCGAACATCCCCCACCATCCGCCGTCCCAGTGATCATTAATGACGACATACATGTCTTCGTTCAGCGCATAATTGATGATCTCCTCGACCCGATCCAAATAATCTGCGCGGATCGTGTAGTCTCCGGCTTCGTAATTCATGGTATTCGTCCACGCAACCGGGATCCGGAGCGTGTCAAAGCCGGCCTCCTTTAAAGCCGAAATGATCTCCTGCGTCGTCTCCGGCTGGCCCCACAGCGTCTCGTACGCGGAAACGGCCGCTCCGATACCGGGTTCCTTGTGCCCGTACGCTTCCATAGTATTCCCGAGGTTGGCCCCGTTGCCCATCAGGCGGACCAACTCCAAAGAGGTCAGATCTTCCCTGATCTGACCGTTATCCCAAGTATCGATACCGTTCTGAGATTTATGAAGGACCTTCTGTGCGGACTTGTCGGCGCATCCCGCCGCCGGAAAAACTCCGAACACAAACAAAGCCGCGCAAAGAAGCAAAAGCATTTTGCGTAGTAACATAATTATTCTCCTCAATGTGAAATAATCGGTTGAATGATCTCCTTTATGATGTGTATGGGCCGATTGAAATTCAGGCTGAGGGTTGTCCTCAGTATATCATCGCTTTCGAAAAAAGAAAGACCCGGCGAGATCCACAATCTCACCGAATCGCTCAGCAACTCCGCGAAAACAAACGAAGAGGCGCGAAAAAACGCGCATACCCTACCGTAGGACGGTAGAGTCCACGCTCTTCAGACAATGAAAAGGCCGTTGCATAATGAACAAATCTGTTCCTTATACAACGGCCTTATTGCTTGTTATTATAGACCTTTGAGAAGATTGCCGAGTGCCAGGATCGTGAAAGCGATCAACGCCACCCATACAGCGGCAATGGGAAGATTGAACGACGGGATGACCACCATTAACAACGC
>JAFGGR010000181.1 GCA_016930475.1 Clostridiales bacterium
AGACGACGAGGACGATGAAGACGACGAGGACGATGAAGACGACGAGGACGATGAAGACGACGAGGACGATGAAGACGACGAGGACGACGAAGATGATGAAGATGATGAAGATGATGAAGACGACGATCAATTAGAGGTTTCGCTCAAGGAACAGGTCGTTTTCGATCAGGAGAATGTAGTCGTTACAGTGACCGGTATGGATAATGATGATTATTATGGCCCTGAGATTAATCTTACCCTCGAAAACAAAGGGACTGTGGATGTCACGGTTCAACTCGGAGACACTTCAATAAACGGGGCGATGATCGATTTCTATTTGTCCAGCACAGTCAAAGCCGGTAAGAAGTCCAACGAGACGATATCGATGTATCACGAGGACTTGAGTCTTTCCGGCATTGATGTGATCAAAAACATCGAATTCAAGGTGATCATCCTTGATAACGAAACGTGGGATACGATCTTCACATCAGATCCAATTATATTGACCACGATCGGCAGTGAAGGATATACACAGGTGTTTGATAAGTTCGATAACGTTGCGCTGGAGGAACAAGGCATCAAAATTTCTCTCGGGAAACCGACGGAAAGTGACTATTACGGGGGAATGGTGATTCCTGTGATTGTCGAAAACAATTCGGGGAAGACCGTGAATGTGTCTCTCAGTGATACATCCGTAAACGATTACATGATGGATTTCTATTTCTATTCTACGATTGCAGACGGCAAGTTATCTTACGATATTATTTCCTTTTATCAATCTGAGCTGGACGACAACAATATTGACGAAATCAATGAGATTGAGTTCAAAGTTTACGTCTATGAAGCAGACAACTGGGAATACATGATCGAATCGGACAGCATCTCGGTGTCATTCAAATAAGATGGTCGACATGAACCCATACATGGGCTTGCGTCGCAAGATTCTAAGCCTTTCGAGAAACGATTATGAGATGGTTATTCGCCAACACCGCGTTCACGCGGTGTTGGTGGATACCCATATGGAGGATTCCGTATTTTCTGTTGCGTGTGCGGCGGACGGGTCCTTCAGCCTTTATTATGAAGAAGGCGGCGGCATCACCGGATTGGGGCAGAAATATAAGGAACTCGGGATGGCCGCGCGGGCTTTCGTTTACGGCGCGGAACAAGCGCTTCCGGTCTGTGAAGAGGCGGTGGACGACGATTTGCCCGGTGTCGATGAGCGGTTTTTTTATCTGGTGGCGGACGGAAAGATTTTTAAAGCAGCATCAAAAAAAGGCTCGATGGCATCGGATCCAAGAGAGATCCAGATTTTGAACTTCGTTTTGGATAAGGTGATGGAGAAGTTTTTTGAGAGCATGAGTGCGGAAAAGACCGATTCGCCCGGTGAACTGGAATAGGACGCAGTGACTTTCTTTGTATTTGACAATAGAAGGCGGTTGATTATCTCAGCCGCCTTTTTGATCGCCCGAGTAAGAAACGTTACGCTATATGCCTTAAACGTTCTGTTGCTAATTCAAATTTGTGTTATTATGACCTCAGTGAACCGGGGGGAGGTTTAAATGATGACGGACATTACATACGATATTGTGGCGGGGACTAAGCTTCAGGAAATGGGCGCGAATTTCTACGCAGCCAAAATTGCCGGGAAAAATTTCGTAGCGGAGTATTTTTCGGGCGCGAAGAAAATCGCGTTATCCATGGGGATCGGACGCGCGCCGGAAGAAAAAAAAGACAGTTTACGCCGCCGACTGACGGATCTTTTCAGTGTCCATGAGGGAGATGTTCAATTTGATGATCATTGCGCATGTTTAATGATCCCGATCGAGCAGGACTGGGTATCGCGTCTGAACGGCATCATGGACAGCATGAGTCATTGGGCGGATGAGAACGAGTTAACCGGCGGATGTTTCTTCTGCGGGAGAAGCGGCGCAACCGTCAGCGTCTGTGAAGTGGGCGGTGTTTATTCATTTCTGTGCGGAGCATGCCGTGAGAAACTGAATCGAGAATATTCGGCATCGCTCGAAGAAGCGAACAAACAGAAACTTGTCGCCCCCGCATTGGCGGCATTTACTTCCGGTCGTCGTAAAATCGGTTATCTGGCCGCACTCGGTGCCGGATTTGTTGCTTCATTGGCATGGCTTTTGATTATCATTTATATGCCGCTGACATGGATTTTCGGCACGATTGCGACCACTCTTTTCGTCAACTGTGTATACGAAGCGTACAAAAGAGTTTCGGGTCAATTTTCAATTTTCGATTTTCTGGTCACGACGCTGATGAGTATTGCAATTCTTATGGTCAGTGTGACCTTCGCGTTTTCTCACAGCCTTTCCGTAGCTTGGAATATGGTTGCGGATCCGTCGGAGTACGTGACTTCTTTGGCAGTATTTACAAACCTGCCGCAAATCATCTCATTTCCGCTCTTCGGGTTTTTGTTTGTATCGATTTGCATACCGACCGTCATTGGTCTGTTGATCGGTATCGGTTATCGTTACAGAAAAGAGAGATAAGGATTCTCTTTTAACAATTAAGGCTATCGCTTAGTTATTAGGAAAGCGATATCCCTTATCTGTCAATAAATTTCTGAAAGTATATGGCTATCGCTTTGTTATTATGAAAGCGATAGTTTTTACTTTCAATTAACCACAGCTTCTTGTAACCTTTTCGGTTTTTATGAATCCAATAATGAACGAGCAAAAGAGTGTCGCGGTTAATAAAGACTCCAGAACGGCGACCCGAGGAGATCGGCATGGCGGAATTCCAGGACGTTTATACGACATACGCCCGCCGGGTCTATCGGTTTCTTCTGTCGCTCACCGGGAATGCGTCTGAAGCGGAGGAGCTTACGCAACAGACATTTTACCGGGCATTCCTTCATATCGGCCGGTTTGAGGGGCGCAGCAGTCTTTATACGTGGCTTTGCCAGATCGGGAAGAACGAGTGGTTCCGAGAGTGTCGGCGTTTGCGGAGGTTCACGCGGGACGATG
Source organism: Clostridiales bacterium (assembly GCA_016930475.1). Lineage (GTDB taxonomy): Bacteria > Bacillota > Clostridia > Saccharofermentanales > Saccharofermentanaceae > JAAYCT01. The sequence goes on from JAFGGR010000181.1 coordinate 2,967, forward strand.
TGGAAACAGTCGATCAGTCGACCGGCTCGTTGGGCGAAGGCCCTGTCGCTTCGGCGGCGAACCTTTCCGTTGAGGAAGAGATCATTCGAAAAGAAGACGGGCGACGGGCGGCTCAAGCGCTGTGCGGGCTTCAGCAACCGTACCGGGATGTGGTGGTTTTAAGGATCTACGGAGAACTACCGTTCGGTGAGATCGCGGCGCTTTTCGATAAGTCCGAGAGCTGGGGTAAGGTGACGTTTTTCAGAGGAAAAGAAAAGCTTCGGAAGATGATGGAGGAACCATGAGATGACGTGTGAAGTATTAAATGATTTACTGCCGGTATATGCGGCCGGCGAATGCTCGGACAAGACGCGTAAAATGGTCGAGGAGCATGTAGCGACCTGCGAGTCCTGCGCTAAAAGCCTTCGCGAGATGACGGAGCCCGTCGGGAGCGGTGATGCGCGTCGCGAAAAAGATTCGGGCGATCTCGGTGACCCGGTCGGGCAAAGCGTCACGGAGCGCCTGGAGGAAGCCGCTAAGGAGATGACCTTTAAGAAGGGCTTCAAGAAGATCCGTCGCCGTTGGCTGATATCGATCCTCTGTGTCCTTCTGATCATTCCGCTCGCCGGATTGGGCTATCTTGGCTATAACGAGACGCGTGGGGAAGGCTACGCCTTTTCGAACATTGAAGGGATGAGTAATGTCAATTCCTTTATGAAATGCGTTCAGGAAGGCGATTACGCGGGAGCTGTCGAGTATTATGACATTGAATCCATGTATTGGGAGTTGATACGAGAGGTAAACAAACAGGCTTATAAGGATCTCGGCGTCGATCAGTGGGCCGAGATGGTTCGGGAGCAATACATCCGGGACATGAGCGGATCCGTAAGTTACGGTATGAAGGTGGACTCATTTTCGATCGGCAAACCATACCGGAGAAAAGAATCGTGGAACCCATTGTTCCACCCGTCCGATATCAGTTCCTACACAAAAGAGTACTGGTATGTAGATGTTGCGATATGTTTTTGGGGTGAAAACACAGAGAACGCAAAAGCCCCGATCGAGCATTATCAGGTTTTCACCTTCAAAATGGACGGAGACCGTGTCAGCACGAAGGAAACATACGCAATGATAAATTTGCGTTCTTTCGAACTGGCAGATGAAGATTTGTTCTTCTTTTACAGCATTGCGCTCACTCCAAACGCCTACGTTTTTAATGATAACCCAAACCGATACAGTAACGGTCCGGAAGGATTGCCCTTTCATGCCTGGTTCGCGGAATCACCCGAATTTCCGCAAGAAAACTGAGATGGAACACGGAGAATAAAAACGTTTGCAGAAGGGCGGTCCTTTATCAGGGCCGCCCTTTTCCTCGGAAGAGAGAATTTTTTGCCGGATCATTATTTTTGATCATCGCTTTGCTATTATAAGGGGGATAGTTTTTATCAACAACGAAAATTTTGCAGCCTTTTCGATTTATAAGGCTGACGAAGGGATATGTATAAACAGATCGAGATTTCGGAACATCGAAAAACTCTGACCTGAGGAGGATTAAGATGATCACCTGTGAAATTATGAAGGATCTACTGCCCGCTTACGTCGCGGGTGAATGCTCGGCCGAGACGCGAGAAGCGGTGGAAGAACATCTGGCGACATGCGCTTCATGCGCGAAGAGCCTTTGGACGATGACAGAGACCGCGACGACCGTAGTGATCACTAGTGAGAAAGGCACGGATGATCCGGGCTTTACTGTCATTTCGAGCGTCGAAAACAAACCGGACGACACAGAAGAAGAGGGAAACACAGCCGAAGAGGGCGGCGAACCGGCGGTCCCTCAAAAACCCGGTAAGGAGAAAACATTCAGGAGCGTTTTTAAGAAGAACCTCCGCATGACTCTGATCTTACTCCTCTGCTTGATCCTGATCATCCCGCTCGCAGGCTTGGGCATACTGAGCTATAACGAGAAGCGCGGCGAGGGTTACGCCTTTTCGAACCTTGAAGGGCTTCGCGATGTGGATACTTTCATGAAATGCCTTCAGAAGGGCGATTACGCGGGAGCAGTCGAGTTCTTCGATATCGGATCCATGTATTGGAAATGGATGCCGCAGGAGGAAGGGCCCAGTTTTTTTATTAGCGAATACCGACTTGTCGAGATCGGCGGGGCGAATTACTATATCCCCATCGGTTCTTCCTTATTGAAAAGTGCCAGAGAGGCCGAGCCCTACAATAAGCCGGGAACGGACGCTGCTTTTTGGGCGCAGGTGATCATCGATGATGTCGAATCATGGCACGAGAGTCCGATCCCGGAGCAAGCTTTTGAGGACGCCGCCCGGATCGCTGCGAAAACATTGGGCGAGGATGTCCGATCTGTCGATATTTTGAGTGAGGAGCCGGACGGCCCGTATACGTACATTCGATATTACGCTCAGGACGGCGCGGTATATTACCGTTCGACTGTGAACGGACGGCTGTCCGAAGTGGAGTGGATGAATGCCGCTTTGATCCCGGAATCGCTCCTGCCGGTATACATTAAACAACACAATCAGGAAATAGACGAGAGAAACAAAAAAAGCAAGGCATACCGGGATCTTGGAGTCGACGGATACACTGAACTCGTGAAGGATAAGTATATTGCCGATTGGACCGAACTCGAGACCTATGGCATGAAGATGAAATCTTATTCCATCGGTAAGCCTTACCGCAGAATCGAAATACAGGACCCGTTCATCGGTCCGATCGAGAACGAGCAAAACATCGAAGAGCATTGGCTCGTGGATGTCGAAGTCCTTTTATCGATCGATCATGACGGAAACGACGAGACGGCACCGATCGAGTACGAGCGGGTTTTTGCATTCGTAATGGATGGGGAGTACTTAAATGTGAGCGGATCCGTTTTCATGTACAGCACGGCGGTTTACGGAGAGGAATTAATGATGTCGGCCGTGTATTTCGATCATTCGATCAGTCCGGACCCATATATTCTGGAAATGGAGATTAATGGCTACTATAGAAATGAATACTACATAAAAGAAGTTTACTATTGATGGGAGATCTTCCATGAAAAGTCGCACTGCTTCAAAGAATATCCTTCGAATCGCCTCCGCGATGGTTCTGCTTGCGGTGTTGTCATCGTGCTCAGTGAATTCTTTTCGAGCACCGGAAAAATCCGAAGGGACATCGACGGTAGGAACTTCGACGGTTGATGCCTTCGTTACGGAAACGAGCGAGCCGGCACCGACGCCCATCCCCACCTACGCGCCCGGCACCGAGCTCTACGGGATGCTTTCGGTGACCGGCGAAGTGGTCGTCGAGCCAAAGTACGAATATCTTGATCTTTTCTCCGAAGAGGGCTTGGCACGGTTCGAAGATCACGGATTATGGGGCTTTCTTAACGCACATGGTGAGGAATTGATTCCTGCGCAGTATGAGGATGCGAATAACTTTTCGGAAGGACTTGCGGCGGTCAAGGTGGACGGGCGATACGGATTCATCGATATGACTGGAGAGATGGTCATTGAGCCTCAGTATGAGGGCGTTGAGGACGGGTTCCGGTATGGACGCTGTGTGATTACGCTCAATGATTTACTAGGGTTAATTGATCTAGATGGTAAAGTTATTGTTGAACCGAAATATTCTTCAATTGCGTTTCCCTGCCGGGATTACATCATGGTAATGGAAGGAGAAGATCGGTATGGTGTGATCGATCGGGACGGAAATGTCGTATTGGATCTGCAAAATCGTGCAGTTGGGAATGTAGATGAGAACGGTTACATCTTTTTTCTAGTTGATAAAAGTGATAATGAGTGTG
>JAFGGR010000182.1 GCA_016930475.1 Clostridiales bacterium
TATTCGACAAACGCACGGATCGTTTTTCCGGGGGCCTCCGCGCCCTTTTCGACCAGGCGGATCTCGATGGCTTCCAGTCGGTACGAATATCCGGTGGTTCCGGCGGGGTTTCCGTTCTCCGTCCATCCCAACCAACCGAAGTTTTGAGCGTGGACACGATAGTATACGTCATACACCTTCGCCGCTGGTTCTGTCAGTCGGATCTTGATGGCCTCCAAGTGTTTGGACTGTCCGCTCGTTCCACTCATGGCATCATTTGAAACATAGTTCGTCCAGCCGATGTCCTGTATGTGCGTGCAGTATTCGATCCCGCCCATAGCGTTCTGTAGCTTGATCTGAATGCCTTCCAAGCGTCTGGCCTGTCCGATTGTTCCGGCGACTTCTCCATTTTCAACATAATCCTGCCAGCCGATGTCCTGAACATGCGTCCGGTAGTGGACCGCGATGACCGACGCGTATCGCTCGATAAAACATCCGTCCGCAGACCCCGGGGCCGCTTCGCCCTTGGGTACCAGTCGGATCTCGATCGCTTCCAAACGGCAAGAGTAACCGGCGGTTCCGGCGGCCGCTCCGTTTTGTGCCCATCCCATCCATCCGACGTTCTGCGCGTGAACGCGGTAAAAGACATCGTATGCCTCTTCGGCTTCTCCGGTCAGCCGGATCTCGATCGCTTCGAGTCGCTTGCACATACCGACCGTTCCGCTTACGGAATCATTCGCCGCCCATTCCTGCCATCCGGCATCCTGGACATGGGTTCGATACTCGATACTGCCGGGGATACCCTGGAGTTTGATTTGAATGGCTTCCAGACGCTTCGACTGGCCGATCGTCCCGGCGGATTCTCCGTTCCCGACGTAATCCTGCCAACCGATATCCTGAACTTGCGTCCGGTAACATACGCCTTGGATCGAGTACTCGTCGGCAACAAGGGATGTCTGTTCTTTTGAGGCACTTGAATCCGCGCGAACAGCGTCGCGGAGAATGCCGATCATCCCGATCACCAACACGAGACAAATGATCAGAGACATATACCGGATCGACCGCACAGACTCCCGAATACTCTCTTTTGTCGTTGTTTCGGATTTTCTCATGATTGCCCCTCGAAAAAGATTAATCATCCATCAGTATACGACAATGCCAAGGTTTTCAAAACAGATTCAAAAATTCTCGTCATTTTCAGTTAATACTTTTCGATCGTCCGCGTAATAAATCTCCTTTATAGTTTGAGACAGTGTAGAATAAATCGATTACCCATGGAGGTTATTATGAAGAGCATCGTAAAAATATTGGCTGCTATAGTGATCATACTGGCGGTCTGCGCACAGCCGGTTTTAAGGGTGAGAGCCTTGAGCGACCGATCGATGGCTTTGGAGTCTGTCGAAAACGAGCAGGCCGATGAGGTCTCCGATCCCGCCGAAGCCGTGACGCCCTCCGGTATCCCTTATGTGGATCTGCCCGGGGCGATGGATGCGTTTGTCGATGAGCAGGCCGCGACCTTCGCGTCTCTTTCGGTCGAAGTTTTCCGGGGAAATGAGACGATCTACAGTCGGCAAGCCGGTTACGCGGATATCGGGAGTAAAGTCGCGGCGGACGGGAATACGGTCTATGAGTGGGCTTCGGTCAGCAAGCTCCTGATTTGGGTCAGTGTGATGCAGCTTTTCGAGCAGGGTAAGTTGGATCTTCATATCGATATCCGGGAATATCTGCCGGAAGACTTTTTTCGAAAACTTGCTTACGACGAGCCGATCACAATGATTCACCTGATGAACCACAATGCCGGATGGCAGGAGACGGTTTATGACATTGAGGCGCAGGATCCTTCCGGATTGGTCGATCTGGAGACGGCGCTCAGACGCTTTGAGCCGGCTCAGGCCTACAGGCCGGGCACGGTGACGGCGTACTCGAACTGGGGAAGCTCTCTGGCAGCCTTCATCGTTCAGGAGGTCAGCGGCGAGGAGTATGTATCCTATGTACACCGACACATCCTGGAGCCGCTTCAAATGGAACATACATCCGTCTCCGCGGATCTTTCCGATAATCAATGGGTCAGTGAGCAGAGGCAAAAGATCATGAGTTATTTGATCACAGAGGACCAGTTCATCGAGCTGGGGACGGCACAGCAATTCCTTATGCTTTACCCCGCCGGTGCCGCGATCGGGACGATGGACGATATGGTCATATTCGCGAAGGCACTCGTTGCGGACGATGGGGAGGGCGGACCGCTTTTCGAAAAAGAGGAGACCCTGACGCTCATGAAGGAACCGACCTCCTATTTCGGGGACAGTGACATTGCGAGGGTTTGCCACGGAATGTGGACCCTGCAGTACGCGGCGGATGTCATGGGGCACGGCGGGAACACCGCATTCTCGGCCAATCTGATGTTTGAACCGACATCGGGGCTCGGCGTGGTCATTATGGCGAACCAGGCGGGGGAGACGGAGTGTAATTACGGAATCCTTTCGCTGGTGTTCGGGGAATACGCGGACAACCCGAGGGTCAAGGGGATTGCGTTTGAAGACAGTAAAGACTTGAGCGGCATCTATACCCAAGCCCGAACGACCGTGAAGGGTTTTTCCGGGATTAACAAGTATCTCGGAGGCCTGATGCCGCTGGCCGGTACCGGGGATGCGAACCGGTTTCAGGTGCAGATCGCTCCCGGAACGCTGACCAAGGTCGGCGAGCACCAATATGTACTCGATAATCAAAGCGGTTGGCGCTATCTGATGTTTGAGTCGACCAATGCGGACGGGCAAACCGTTCTTGAGATGATGAGCACGGATGTTATCCGGGAAAACACGGTGACATTCTGGCTGAAGACGGGTTCAATCATTTTATTCATCTTGATCGTATTGGCTTCCGCCGTTACCCTCCCGGTTCAACTGACGGCATGGATCATCCGAAAAATTCGAAAAAAGAGCAAGGTGGCACAGAACAGGGAAATCCGCATCATGCACACGGTCTTGTCTCTGGTGAACGTCTCTATCGGTGTCCTGTTCTTCGCTCTGATCATCCTTCCGATGGGCGGCGGGAGTGTGAAGATCATCCCGACCATGCTACAATGTATTGCAATAGGCATCAATTCGCTGATATCGATCGTTAACGTCGCTGTTCTGGTCCGTTATTGGAAGCAAAGCGCATTGACGCGAGGCAAGAAAGTATTCTACATTCTGGCGGCGGGAAGCGGCATCTTCGTAAGCGGGTTTGTCTGGTACTGGCAACTCTTTAATTTCTGGAACTGCTGAGCGCCGCACCTTGTTGATCCGTTGAGGGACTCAAACATGGCACACATTGATCCGTTGAGGGACTCAAACATGACACACAATGATCCGTTGAGGGACTGCACATGACAAACATTTTGATCGCGGATGACGAGAAGGAAATCATCAAGCTCCTACGCATCTATCTCGAAAAGGACGGCGTCACGGTTTTCGAGGCGTATGACGGTGAGATGGCGTACCTGATCCTAAAAAACTATCCGATCGATCTGGCGATCGTGGACATCAATATGCCTTGGATGAACGGTTACGAGTTGATCCAAAAGGTGCGCACGACGATGGACATCCCGATCATGGTCATATCGGCCAAGGTCGAGTTGTCGGATCGTGTGCTGGGACTCGATCTCGGAGCGGACGACTATATCACCAAGCCGTTCGAGCCTTTGGAAGTCGCGGCCAAGGTCAAGGCGCGACTCCGGAGGATGAGCCCGGATCCCTTGCGGGATGAGGTGCCGTTCACTACGGTCGGCGACCTGACACTGAACGTGAGCGAGTGCCGACTCGACCGGAACGGGGAAGCGGTGGAATTGACGAAGGTCGAGTTTTTGGTCCTCAAGATGTTTATGGAAAGCCCCGGCCGGGTCTTTACGAAGGAACAAGTTTACGAGAACGGCTGGGGCAGTGAAAACGCCGTCGACGACAATACGATCCGCGTCATCATCAGCCGGCTCCGCGACAAGATCGGTGAGGATAAAATCACGACCATCCGGGGATTGGGATACAGGCTCGAAAAGAATGGATAAGCTAAGACGACAGATCATCAAGTACTTTATCCTGTGCTCTTTTGGGATCGCCACACTGACGGCGATGCTGAACGGCCTGTACGATGAGATTTTTCATCCGGATACCATCACGGATCTTCCCGTACTGCTCGCCGTGATCGCGTCCGATCTGGCGATCTGGGCGCTCATCTACTTCATGTTTGCGCTTCTTTTTTTCGTCATCGTCCGGCGAAAGATCCGGAAGGAAACGCAGAGGCAAATGGAGGAGA
>JAFGGR010000183.1 GCA_016930475.1 Clostridiales bacterium
CGCCAGGATGTAACCGGCCAAGATCGCGGCCAATACCCCGCCGATGACCCCGAGTCCGCCGTCGCGAAGATTAATAATATGCAAAATGTCACCCTTATAGTATTCCCACTCACTGAAAACGTAGTACAAACGAGCTCCGATTATGGCAGCGGGAAAACACACGAGCGAGATGTCGATGACTAAATCGGATGAAAACCCATGTTTTTTGGAATGAAGGATCGCCAGTAGGACACAAGTCGACAGTGCAACCGCCAAGATCACGCCGTACCAATAAATGCTGAGCGAACCGATACGAAATGCTACGCTGTCAATCTTCAGTCCTTCAATACCCAAGCCCGGAAAACTGACTTCCTCCGGGACATAACGAATTATGTTAAGCATGTTTCCTCTCCTTGCAACTATGAAAATCCGCGGCGATGCCGAACTAAATAATCATAGCATATCCGCAAGCATTTTCGAATACTCCGGATGATCGGTATGAAACGAGTCGGCTGTCTGAACATCCTTTAACACCTGATCTCGAAGACTGTCGATCGAATCAAAGCGCTTTTCGACCCGTAACTGTTCGAGCGGATAAACGGTAATTTTGGTGCCGTAGAGTTCAAGTTTTACATTTAAGGCCGTCGTTTCGATCAATGGATAGACATCCAGATCCGACACCGTCGGACGAAGGCCGATGTTGGACACCGCCGGGTACAGGCAATCCCCGGATCTTAGATACGAGGTGTAAACACCAAATGCGGGAATGACTTTCCCGGAGGGGATACCAATGTTTGCCGTCGGGAATCCGAGCGTACCTCCGAGGCCCCGGCCTTTCATCACCTCACCGTCATACGATACCGCGCGGCCGAGCAATTCCCGGGCGGTCTTCATATCCCCCGCAAGGATCCTCTCGCGGATCCATGAGCTGGATATCACCTTGCCTTCATGGAGCTCCGGCGGGACCAGGACCGCCCGTATCCCTTGTCTCCGGGCCCATTGAAGCAGATAATTTGAATCACCCTCGCGATGCGTCCCGAAATGGTAGTCTTCCCCGGCGACAATGACCTTCGCCCGCAACAGTTTTCCCGCATACTCGTTCAAGAATTCTCCCGCATGCATCGAAGCGAGGCTGTCGGAAAAGGGAAACACCGCGACATCCTCGATCCCCGACCCATGGATCAGCGCGCATCTTTCCGGAAGCGTCGTGATCAAGCCGTCCCCGCCCGTCGCAAACACCTTGGATTTCGGTGTGTTCGAAAAGGTATGCGCGACCGTTTTCACCCCGGCTTCGTCGGCGATCTCCTTCAGAATCGAAAAGAGTTTCTTATGTCCTCTGTGGACACCGTCAAAATAACCCAAAGCTACCGCACTCCCCGATCGAAAAGCATCGTCAAAGCCATCGGGGATCAAGAGTCCGCCATGATATTCTTCTCGAAAAGCCCACGTTTTCAAAGCTCGTCCAACATCCTTTCAATTTTCAATAAACCATTATCGTCGACAACAGACGGATATACAATCGCGATCAATCGGTTTTCGAGCATCGCCCGGAAGCGCGGAGCGTCATCGTCTTTCAATAGCGAATCGACGCTTGTATCTTCCGTCATGATCGACTCGAATCCTTCCAATCGATCAGAAAAGTCGGAAAGCGGCAACAGCCGGCCGTATCGGACATGCTCCGCTTCTGCTTCCGTCAGTTTGATCTCGTGCAGATGTCTTACGCAAATATCCTCGGGAATGAACAGCGAATCAAATTTTCCGGTAAGAAAAGCTTGTTCCATCTCCTCGGGTGAGTGCGCGTCTTCAAGTCCAAATGCACCGCATCGGGTCCTGCGCAATTGGATCGCATAAGCCCCGAACCCTGATTTTTTGCCCAGCTCCTCACAAATCGCCCGAATATACGTGCCCTTGGAACAGGAAATCAAGAAATCTACCTCCAGCTCCGGCTCGGAAGATATGCCGAACACCTTACAATCGAATATCCGGACCGTTCTCGGTTTCAGTTCGACGGGAATACCCTTGCGCGCGTACTCGTATGCCTTTCGACCATTCACTTTGACTGCCGAAAATGCCGGGGGTGTCTGTACCAGAGGCCCGGGCAGTTCATCGAACAGGCCGCGCAAGAGCTTATAATCGTCTCTCTTCATCGCCTTCAATTCGTATTCGTCCGGCCTTCTTCCGCCGTACAAAACCCCCTCGGAGTCCTGGGTTTCCGAATACGAACCGAATCGGATCGTACAGCGATATTCCTTGTCATCATTGCCCAAATAGCGGATCAGACGCGTGGATCTTCCGACGCAAATCGGCAGGACGCCCGTCGCAAAGGGATCGAGCGTACCGCTGTGCCCGACTTTTTTGACCCCTGCCATTTTTCGGACCAGGGATACCACGCGAAAAGAGGACATTCCCTCGGGCTTGTCCGCAATGATCACACCGGAGATCGAAGAGTCTTGATCATTCATCATTTTTCGGGAAAAAAAGCCGCGGCTCTTTCTATGATCATTTTACATACCTCGTTGGCGGTCAACCCGTACATCGAAAAACCCGCTGCCCGGTGATGTCCGCCGCCACCGAACGATTCGGCAAACGACGCGGAATCGAAAGGCTCGCGGCTCCGAATATTTACCCGGACCTCTCCCTCATCCGACTCGCGAACCACAAACGACACAACAACACCTTCAATGTCCCTGAGGCTGGAAACCAAGCCCTCTGTAGCATAATCCGTCGTATTTGTGTCTTTGAGCATATCCGAAGTGATGACAGTCAACGCGATCCGTCCGCCGAAAAACATCTTCGCTCCGGCCATCGCTTTTGCGATCAGCTTCATCCTCTCGACACTGGTCAGATCAAATAAATGATATGCGTTGGCAAAAACGTTCGCTCCGCTCTCAAGAAGTTCCGCGGCGGCGCGAAATGTATCCGGGGTGGTATTCTGAAACGAAAATCGACCGGTATCCGACTGGATCCCGACCATCAACCAGTTCGCGATATTGGGGTCCATCAAATCCTGGCCGATCTTTTCTCCTATACTGCGTATCACACGGAGCACCAATTCGGCGGTCGAAGCCGATGTCGGAACGATATAACGAATCCCCTCAACCCCCTTACTGGAGACATGATGGTCAATAACGGCCGTCTGAACAGATGCCGAGTAAAGCGTTCCCGAATTCCCCATACGCCCGGCATCGGAGCAATCCACCGCAACGGCGATCCCCATGTCGGGAGACTTCTTTTCGACAAGATCCGGAGTATATATAATGAGCAGATCATCCGGGATTGCCATGAATCGAAGGCGATCGGGAATTGCCTCATCTACGACTACGAAGGAGGATATCTCGAGTTTTCGTAAAGCGGACGCAAGCGCGGCGGCCGAACCGATACAGTCGCCGTCCGGTCGAAGGTGCGGGAAAATCAGAATTTCCTTCTGCGATCCGCGCATACCGATAAGCAGTTCCGCAACGGCATTCAGCTGTTCACTCACGAGCATCGTCCTCCCGGATCGTTTCGTCAATCAGTTGCATCAACTTCATGCCCTTTTCGATCGAATCGTCGAAAACGAACTGGATCTCGGGAGCGGTGCGCAGACTGACTCTCTGCGAAACCTCTCTGCGAATGAACCCGGACGCACTGCCGATCGCGTCTCTGAAGTCCTGTTTTCCTTTATCGTCCGCCATTACGGATAAGTAGACCTTGGCATGAGACAGGTCATTCGACATCTTCACTTCCAATACAGAGGTCATTATGGGAATTCTCGGATCCTTGACCTCGTTTCTCAGAATATCGGATATGACCTTCCGCATCTCGTCTCCGACCCGCGAAGCACGATCTCTTTTCATCTTAAATATACCGGCGTCGCAAAGCAGTTAAAGATGATTACTTTCTGACGATTTCCCTCATCTCAAACGCCTCGATGACGTCTCCTTCCTTAATGTCATTGTAGTTCTCTATTGAAATACCGCATTCATATCCCGTCATGACTTCCTTGACATCGTCCTTGAAACGCTTGAGAGATGCCAGTTTACCCTCATGTACGACAATGCCGTCACGGACGATCCGCACCTCGGAGGACCTCAATACCTTTCCGTCGGTCACATACGCGCCGCCGATGGTACCTACATTGGAGACCTTGAAAATCTGACGAATCTCGATATGTCCGAGAATGGCTTCCTCAAACTTGGGCTTCAACATACCTTTCATTGCGGCCTGTACATCCTCGATTGCGTTGTAGATCACCCGGTAGAGCTTGATATCGACACCGACTTCCTTCGCCTTTTCTGCGATGCCTACGCCGGGACGAACGTTGAATCCGATGATGACGGCATTCGAAACGTCGGCCAACAGAATATCCGACTCCGTTATCGCACCGACACCGCCATGGATCACTTTAACGTGGACTTCGTCGCTGGTCAACTTCTCAAGAGATTGCGTGACTGCTTCCACCGAACCCTGAACGTCCGCTTTGATAATCAGATTCAGATCCAATACCTCGCCGGCCGCCAGCGTCTCGGAAAGAGTCTCAAGCGTCATTCTGGACGACTTGTGAAGCTGATCCTCACGTTGCTTGGTCCTGCGCTTGTCAACCAACTGTCTGGCAACCTTCTCGTCGGTAACGGCATAGAACAATTCTCCGGCTTCCGGCACCTCGGACAAGCCGAGAATTTCGACCGGCATCGAGGGACCGGCTTTCTTCACCGCTCCTCCCTTATCGTCCGTCATCGCACGGATCCTTCCGACTATAGAACCGGTCACGATCGCGTCACCGTTATGCAGGGTCCCGCGTTGCACGAGAACCGTAGCAACCGGACCTCTGTTTTTATCCAGTTTGGCTTCAATGACCGTTCCCTTTGCTTGCTTGTTCGGATCCGCCTTAAGGTCCATGACGTCCGCGGTCAGAAGAACCATCTCCAGCAGTTCGTCAATACCCTCGCCGGTATGCGCGGAAACGGGGACCACAACAGTCGATCCGCCCCACTCCTCCGGTATGACGCCGTGTGTGGATAATTCTTGCTTGACTTTGTCCGGATTGGCACCCGGACGGTCCATCTTATTGATCGCAACAACGATTTCGGTATTCGCCGCTTTTGCGTGATTGATCGCCTCCACGGTTTGAGGCATAACGCCGTCGTCGGCCGCAACCACCAAAATAGCGATATCCGTTACCTGCGCTCCTCTGGCACGCATGGTCGTAAACGCTTCGTGTCCGGGCGTATCCAGAAAAGTGATCATTCGATTCTTAAGTTTTACGGTGTAGGCACCGATATGCTGAGTGATACCGCCCGCTTCGCCCTTGACGACAGACGAAGAACGGATCTTGTCGAGTAGAGAGGTCTTGCCGTGGTCGACATGGCCCATTACGACGACGACCGGAGGTCTGGGCTGGAGGTTCTCATCCGTATCTTCCGTATCATCGAAAAGGATATCTTCTTCGGTAACTTCAACCAATAGCTCCGTGGTAATTCCGAATTCCTCCGCAATCAGCGTCGCCGTATCAAAGTCAATTTCTTGATTGATCGTCGCGAGCAACCCTAGTTTCATCAATTTCTTGATAATTTCGGCAGAACGCTTCTGGATACCTTCGGCAAAATCCTTAATGGTGATACTCTCGGGAAGTTGAACATGAGTGAGCACCGCTTTGGGTTGCTGTTGGGCAACGGGAAGTCCTCTTTTTCTCGGGGCTCCTCGACGTCCCTTCGGCTTATTACTGTACAAAGCTTCCAATGTCGAATCATCCGAGAGGATCTCGTTGGCTTGCATTCCGGAAATGGCCGAATTGACCATTCGCATATTGTCCGATTTTCGGCTCGTTTGACCTGCCACAGGTTTGCCCGGGTCTTTTTTCGTATCCTTCGAAGGATCCTTTCGGCTCTTCTCGAATGCGTCTCTTGCGGCAAAATTTGCCTTGTCCTTCGTCATTTCCGGCGGCAAATCCGGCTTGTCGCTCTTCGGCGGACCTCTGTGCGCCGAAGGCCCTCTGCCCGACTGCTCGTTCACATCGTCCTTGCCCATCGGACCCGGCTGTCTGCGAGGCGGATAGCCACCGGTAGGCGGGTAGCCACCGACCGGTCTGGGGCGACCCGGTCCGTATGACGGACCGGAGGACGTTCCTGAATTATAAGCGCCATCCCGATCGGAAGGGCGAATAAAAGTCGATCTCGATGTTGAAACAACGCCGGGATTCTGTTGAGATCTAGCCCCCGGAGCCTGTCCTTGAGCGGGTCTCTGCGAGGGAGAATACCCCGGAGCCTGTCCCTGCGCGGGTCTCTGCGAGGGAGAATTTCCCGGTGCGTTCGGTCGCTGTGAAGGTCCGTATCCGGGCGAGGGGGGTCTCTGAGTTGGCGGATATCCGGGCGCGTTCGATCGCTGAGACGGCGAAGGACCGGGCATGGGAGGCCTCTGCGAAGGTGCCTGACTCGGTGTATCCGGCCGCTGAGAAGGTACGGCTGTCGTTCCGGAATTATCGATATCCGGTTGAACCGGCTGTACTTGTTGTACTGTCTGTTCTTCCGGAGGTTCCTTAACGGGAGATTCCTCGACCTTTACCGGGATTTCCGGCTCATGCGAAACGGTCTCGATGATCGGTGTCTCCTCTTTTTGAGACGCAACAATTCCCGGTGCTTCTGGCACCTCGATTTCGGTCTGAACTTCGGGAGTCGGCTCATCCTTCGGCGGACGGGCTTTCTTGTTCACTCTTCCGACCCTAAGGGTTTTGGTTCCCGAAATACCGCTGACGATAATCTCGGGTCCGGAAATATCCTGCTTCTTATCGCGGATTTCAATGCCCTCCTCGGGCTTCATTCCGGCCTTTTCTTTACTGTCTGTCATGAATTCCTCCTAATCGATACGTTGCCATTCGCCAATATAATATCATTATTCAGCTGAAACATACTCATTCAATAAACGAATGAGCTGATCCGCAAAATTTTTGTCCGTAATTGCTACGACCGCCCGATCCCGCTTGCCCAAGCAAAGTCCTAACTTATTCTTACCCGAAAACCGACGGAGCGGAATTCCCTTATCCTCGGAAATCCGCTTCAAAAGTCGGAGTGTTCCCTCTGCGGCGTCATCAGCGACAATGAACAAAAAAACCTTGTTTTTTCCTGATGCGGCGGACACCGCATCCGCTCCGGAAACTACTTGACCCGCGCGGGTCGCGAGTCCCAGAAACGATAGTATTTTGTCCTCCGTTACGTTCATATGCGTATGGGCGGATCCGGACGAACCAAGCAGATCTGATTCCGGCTTTCGCGAGGTGGTATTCCGGGTTTCAGCTTGATCCATCACCGCTTTCAACTGATCGGACATCCCCTCCTGAGAAATGCCCTTCAGGCTCTTCTCGATCCGGTGTGCTTTACAGGCTGCCTCAAGACACTCGTTGTTTCTGCAAACATAAGCCCCTCTTCCCGGCATCTTGCCCGTCGGATCGACTTCGACCCGACCGTCAGCTAACAAGACCACTCGAATCAAATCGCTCTTGTTTCTTCTTTCCCTACACGATACGCATAACCTCTGAGGAATCTTCTTCACTCATATCCTCCGTTTAAGGTGTCATTCCGCCGGAGCATCGCCGGACGTTTCTTCGGCAGCCGTTTCAGTCTCAACCGCTTCAGGTTCCGCCGTTTCAGTCTCAGCCGTTTCAGTCTCAACCTCTTCAATCTCAACCGCTTCAGGCTCAACCGCTTCAATCACTACGGGTTCCATTTCGGCGGATACGGACACGTTCTTTTCTTCGTCATCAGGCATGTCATTCGCAACGTTATCCGTCGATTCAGAACCTTCTTCCTCCGCTACGGTGAACTTGGACATGAACTCTTCCTGAAGAATTTCTCTGTACTGTGATTCACTCTTAATGTCGATTTTCCAGCCGGTCAGGCGCGCAGCCAAACGAACGTTCTGTCCGGCTCTGCCGATCGCCAGGGAATACTGATGATCGGGGACGACGACTTTGGCGCTCAACTCACGGGTTCCGTCGGTACGGGTAACGATCTCGGTATCCACGCGCACCACCTTTGCCGGTAACAGAGAATTGCTGATAAATATCGCCGGATCGGGATTCCACTCGATCACATCGATTTTTTCTTCTCCAAGCTCATCCATGACCGCCTGAACACGAGTTCCTCTTTGTCCGACACAAGCGCCCAGCGGGTCGACATCCTCATCCCTGGAAAGCACGGCCATCTTCGTTCTCGATCCCGCTTCACGCGCGACCGAAACGATCTCTACGATCCCGTTTGCGATCTCGGGGACCTCCTGCTCGAAAAGCTTGCGAACAAGATTGGGGTGACTTCTGGAGATATAAACGACAGGTCTTCCGTTATGCTCTTCCACCTTCAGGATCAGAAACTTCATATGTTGGTTAAAATTATACTTCTCGTCCCGAATCTGCTCCTGACGCGTAAGGGTAGCCTCCGCGCGACCGATGTCCACAAAAACGAATTTGCTGTCTTTTCTCTGAATGACTCCGGAAGCCAATTCACCGATACGATCGGAAAATTCGTCCTGGATCCGAGCGTGTTCGGCACTCCGGAGCTTCTGGTTGATAGCGCTTTTCGCGGCGTTGGCAGCCAAGCGTCCGAGAGACTCGACCGGGATCGTCATTTCGATCGTATCACCCTCTTCGAGTTCGGGATCGATTTGTTTGGCTTCTTCCAGTGAGATCTGCGTTTTCGGGTTGTCCACGACCTCGGATACCTCACGGACTTCATACACGTACATTTCTCCGGTCTCCCGGTCTATTTCCGCAAAAACATTGTCATTCTGTCTCGAGTCGGAAAATTCGCGTTTGAACGCGGCGACGATCGCCTCTTCAATCGCTTCAAAAAGAACCTCCTCATCGAGACCTCTCTCCTTAGCAAGCAGTTTAATTGCTTCGATCATTTTCTCGTTCATGGACCCTTCTCCTTCCGATATAACAAATGAACAGGTATACTTCTTTAAAACCGGCTTTCGTGATCTTCAACATCGAGTCCTTTTCAGAAACGAATCACTCTTTTCGCCGATGCGATTTCCGGGAAGCGGACCTCAACTTGGTTTCCCTCCGCCTCCAGGATCAATTTATCTTCAGTAACTTCCGTGATAACGCCGACAATATTCTTGACGCCGTCTCTCGCCTGAAAGAATTTCACATCGATCTGTTCTCCGACGCATCGAAGGAAATCCCTCGGTGTCTTCAGAGGACGTGTCAGACCCGGCGACGAAACTTCAAAATAATCCGGGTCGGCCGAAAGGGATTTTTCGAAAATCACATCCAAGGCCTTACTGACCATCTCGCAATCGTCGATATTGATCCCACCCTGCCGGTCAACATATACTCGTAAAAAATAGGCACTGCCTTCTTTCTTGTACTCCACATCGACCAAATCAAAACCCATCTGTGAAACAACAGGCTCCGCCAAGTCAAATGCCGCTTGCGCAATTCTGGATCTGGTCGTCATTTTGATCTCCGAAAATCTCGTACAAAAGAAAGAGCGGGCATCACCCACTCTCACGAATACGAACACACTACGGAAAGATTCTAACATTTTTATTGTTCGTGTGCAATATTATAATGAGGAAGGTTGAAAATAGTCATGTCAATAAAGCCTTTTCAGCTATCTTGATGTCCGGGATATGTCGCTTTTTAACAATATACACAAAAGAACTCTGTTCTTGACCCTCTTTTGCTATTCAATTTATCCAGTTTATCGGGTAGAATGGTATTAATCCATGGCATCCTGACATGGAAAATCAACATATGAGGAGATGATGCCCAATGATAAAAGTGATTGCCGGTGCCAAGGGCACCGGAAAAACGGCTCGACTTGTTGATGATATCAACGAGCAGGCGACCCGTGACAACAACAATATTGTTTGTATCGAACGGGGAAACCGACTGGACCGACTCTTGAAGTATCGGATTCGATTGATCGATGTAAGCGAGTATCATTGTAACGACTACGATCAGCTCTTGGCCTTTATCTGTGGCGTATATGCACGTGACTATGATATGACCCACCTTTACATCGACAGTATATATAAAGTGGCTCAGTCGGATCTACCTTCCGATTTTGCCGATTTTCTGGAAAAACTTGAGAATTTTCTTATCGACAAGAACATAGATGTCAGCATCATTTGCAGCAGTGACTGCGAAGGTCTCGATGAGAGGATCGCGAAGTACTGCTGATTTTTTATGGATGCCTCAGAGCGTCCGGAGGAAATATAGGGTTGAACACAAAGCGACCGCTTTTGCGTACGGTCGCTTTGTG
Organism: Clostridiales bacterium; assembly: GCA_016930475.1. Taxonomy (GTDB): domain Bacteria; phylum Bacillota; class Clostridia; order Saccharofermentanales; family Saccharofermentanaceae; genus JAAYCT01. Next base: position 10,221 of record JAFGGR010000183.1, read on the forward strand.
TCTTAATCAATTATTGTCGGAGGTAATAATCATGTGGAAAGAGTTTAAGGCGTTTATCCTGAGAGGAAATGTAATCGACTTGGCAGTAGCCGTCGTCATCGGTGCCGCTTTCGGAAAAATCGTCACCGCACTGGTAGATAACGTGATCATGCCGTTAATCGGTGTTTTAACGGCCGGCGTAGACTTTGCGGATATGAAAGTCGTCCTTCAAAAAGGAGAGCTCGACGCCGCGGGCGAAGTTTTGAAAGCCGAGATTGCGATCGGATACGGTGTGTTGATCAACACTCTTATTCAGTTTCTCATCGTTGCATTAGTTATCTTCCTCATTGTTAAGGGGATCAACACCGCACGCGCCAAAGCAGAAAAGCTTGCCAAGAAAGAAAAGGTAGAAGATACGGCCGCTCCGGCTCCTGATGTTGTGCTGCTTACCGAGATCCGCGACCTGCTGAAGAAGGACTGATACTCGACATTTCGCAGTTTCATGTCTTTTTCTGGTCGTTTTTAGACTGAAAGATCACCTTGAATCGACCTTGTGTTGTGCTTGCGTTCAAATAGTGATAGGTTAAGAAGAAACGGAGGTGCGAAAATGAGGCATAACATTTCCATTCTTGTCGAAAACCATTCCGGCGTGCTCGCCCGTGTTGCCAGCCTATTTGCCCGACGCGGTTTTAATATAGAGAGCCTCGCTGTCGGAACCACCGCGAATCCCTCGATTTCCAGGATTTCAGTTTCCGTTTCGGCCGATGACGCGGAGATCATTCAAATCGTGAAACAGCTGCATAAGCTCCCGATCGTCCTCAAGGTGAAACGGTTGGAACGCGACGCGCACTTCACCCGTGAACTGGCTTTCATCAAGGTGACCTGCGACGACCAGACAAGGACTCCGGTCCTTCAGATCGTCGATATTTTCAGAGGACACATCGTCGATGTTTCTCCGAATACCGCTACGATTGAAATTTCCGGTGACAGTGATAAAATCGAAGCTCTGATGGAACTAATCACCCCGTTCGGGATTTTAGAGGTCGTTCGCACCGGACAGATTTCGATTGAGCGCGGAGATCGGGTCCTGTCACTGGACAGCGAATAGGTAAGCTTATACGCAAGTAACAAATCACGGATATAAACAAGGAGGCATATTTCATGAAAAAGATTTACAAGGATTCTGAATGCGACACTCATGCGCTTGACGGCAAGAAAGTGGCGATCGTCGGTTACGGCAGTCAAGGCCATGCCCATGCTTTGAACCTGAAAGAAAGCGGAGTCGATGTCATCGTAGCGCTTTACGAGGGATCTCCTTCCTGGCCGATCGCCGAGAAAGCCGGACTTACGGTCATGACGACAGCCGAAGCAACGCGTATCGCGGATGTGATCATGATTTTGATCAACGACGAGAAACAACCGGCCATGTACGAGAAAGACATCCTGCCGAATCTGTCCGAGGGCAAGGCTTTGGCTTTCGCACACGGCTTCAACATTCATTTCGGAAGGATCAACCCGCCCAAGAATGTTGATGTATTCTTGATCGCGCCGAAAGGGCCCGGACACACTGTACGCGCGGAATATGAGATCGGACGCGGCGTGCCGTGTCTTTACGCTGTTTATCAGGATTATTCCGGCAAATGCAAGGATATCGCGTTCGCATACGGCCGCGGGATCGGCGGCTCTCGCGCGGGCCTTCTGGAAACCTCGTTCCGCGAAGAGACCGAGACTGATCTGTTCGGCGAACAATGCGTCCTTTGCGGCGGAGTATCCGAGTTGATGAAGACCGGATTCGAGGTCCTTTGCGAAGCGGGATATGACCCCGAGAACGCCTATTATGAGTGTATGCATGAGATGAAGTTGATCGTCGATATGGTCTACAAAGGCGGTCTTTCGTGGATGCGTTATTCGATATCCGATACCGCTGAGTACGGCGATTATTCGATCGGCAAGCGGATTATTACCGACGAGACCAAGA
>JAFGGR010000019.1 GCA_016930475.1 Clostridiales bacterium
CCTCGCGGCACCTGTGATTGACCGCTTACTGCTGCTTCCTTCCGGACCTGACAGGGTTCACGGGTCACATCGCACGAGACCCGAGACCGACCGCAGACCGGACGGGACGAAAAGCGTGAGCAAATTATAACATAAAACATAAGATCGTGGAAACGATCACAGAGATCCAAACATCTTCGCGCGACAGCCCATTCAGGTATAGCAGTAGCGAATGTAGTCTGCGACCATCGTGGCGAGATCCTTCATGATTTCAGCCGAATATTCCTGTGATTCGGATTCTGCGGTAACACAAAGAATGATCGGCTCCTCACAAATGATGATCGCCACTTCCGCAGAGCTGTTAAAATTTTTATTGATCCCTGATTTTTGAAAGATTTGAGCTGCTTGAGGGAAGGAATCGGCGAATGCGGATTCGGAAGATGTCACGGCCAAATCATTTATCATGGGCTGATAGTGCTCGGGGTATGCCAGGTACAGGGAATAAAGCTCTTGCGCATAGCGGGCCAGATCCTGTGCGCTCGAGCGCCTCGGACCGGATCGCGGGATGTTTGCGTAGTCGACATAATTATAAATGGAAGAAAAGTCAACGATTCGACTGATCGAGCAGAAACGCTCGCTGACTTCTTCGATACCGCCCAGGCGACGGAGGATCATCGCCGTCGCGATATTATCCGAAGCAGCAAGAGAGAGCTGCGACAACGTCCGAATGTAATACTGTGCTCCGATATCGCGAGAGATGATCTCACCGGGACCTTCGGTATAGTCTGATTTTTCGTATTCGAGTATTTCCATCAAGAAAAGAGTACCGCCGCGGGCTTCCTCATACAGGATCAAATTGATCGGCAGATTGATCGCTCCGCCGACGACAAAGGGGGATAGATCATTGTTTCCGAATTCCTCATTGTTTTTAAGATTGATGTAGTAAAAACCGATGCGGGAGCCCGGACTTTCTTGGATGTATTGTTTCACGGCTTGCTTTAGTTTGGCCAATGCGATATCCCGCTCCTCGTGGGATACGGATTGAAGAAGATCGCTGTATTCGAAAAAGATGTCATTTTCCGGAGGCGGAACGACCGGTTTCTTGGATCGGGTGGTCGAGCTGCCCGGCTCCGAAGATGACGAGGTTGTCTCTGTTGAGTCGGTGCTTGAGTCGGCGGTTGTTTCCGAAGGATCAGACGGAAGAGAGGGATCGGAATTGTCGCCGGAGGGAGGCGAAGACTCATTTGTAACGGGGGCGGATGAAGCCGTAGACGAAGGATCGCTGTCGAACGGGAATACCTCGTCCATTTCTCTTTTGGTCCCGAGAACGTAAAAAACCAGCAGGAGCGCGAGAAAAACCACGATCGCCAGCGACAATATTATGATATTCCTGACCTGCCGAGTTCGCTTGAGTCGGCTGGCGGAGGCAACATACAGTGATTTCGGGTTTTTCATTTTGCCTGTACTCTCTTTGTGGTGGATGAAAACTAAAACAGACCCTCTATCACTCCGTTCGCGTCGATGTCTATGCTTTCGGCGGCCGGCTTCGGAGGCAGACCGGGCATGGTAACGATATTGCCGGTCAAGACGACTAAATAGCCGGCGCCGGAGGACAGGTACACATCGCGCACGGTGAGCGAATAGTCTTGCGGTCTGCCCAATGCTTTTGCATCGTCGGAAAGCGAATATTGAGTCTTGGCGACGCAGATGGGAAGCCCTCCGAACCCGAGCTTTTCGAAGGCGCGGATTTTTTCGAGCGCGTCCGGCAGTATATCGACACCGGAAGCACCGTATATCGTTGTCGCCAGTGCCCGGATTTTCTCTTCTACACTCTGATCCAACTCATATACATACCGAGGCCGTTTGGTAAGGTTCGGTTTTTCGAAAACGGATAGGATCTCTTTGGCGAGTTCAAGGCCGCCGTCGCCGCCGCGGGCATAGACATCTACCGGCGCGAAAAGTGCGCCGCTCGATTCGCACATTTCGCGGATACAATCCAGCTCTTCCTCGGTGTCCGTCGGAAAACGATTGCTTGCCACGAAACAGGGAATTCCGAACCGATTCATATTCTCGATGTGCTTTTCAAGGTTCGAAAAGCCGCGCTTGACCGCTTCCGTGTCCGACTCGGAAAGGTTTGCCTTCGGGATGCCCGCGTTATACTTAAGCGATCGTACCGTTGCGACAATGACGACCGAATCCGGCCAGATCCCAGCGGCTCTGCACTTGATGTCCAAGAATTTTTCCGCTCCGAGGTCGGCGCCGAAGCCGGCTTCGGTAATCAAAACATCCGAAAGTTTCAAACCCATTCGAGTTGCGATGATGCTGTTGCACCCGTGAGAAATATTCGCAAAAGGCCCGCCGTGCACCAGCGCGGGCACATGCTCGACCGATTGAACCAAATTCGGACAAATCGCGTCCTTTAACAAGACGGCCATGGCTCCCTCGGCGTGCAAATCTCCCGCGGTAACCATTTTGCCGTCTTCGTCGTACGCGACGGAAATAGCGGCCAACCTGGCTTTTAGATCGGTCATATCGGAAGCAAGGCACAGGATCGCCATCACTTCGGAAGCCGCGGTGATCGAAAAGACTTCCTTACGCTCAACGCCGGAATTGCCTCCTCCGACACCGATCACCGTGTTGCGAAGCGCGCGGTCGTTCATATCCAGACACCGCTTCCAGAGAATTCGTTTCGGATCGATCCGAAGGGCGTTGCCCTGGAAAAGATGATTGTCGACCATAGCCGCCAAGAGGTTATTTGCCGAAGTGATCGCGTGAAGGTCTCCGGTGAAATGCAGATTGATATCGTCCATCGGCAGGACCTGGGAGTATCCACCCCCGGCAGCGCCGCCTTTGACGCCGAATACCGGGCCGAGTGAGGGCTCGCGTAAAGCCAGCATGACCTTTTGGTCCAATATGGAAAGGGCTTGAGCCAATCCGATGCTGACGGTTGTTTTCCCTTCGCCGGCAGGCGTGGGATTCATTGCGGTGACCAGCACCATCTTTCCGTCGGGTCGGTCTGAATGGCGGTCGAGCAGTGAAAGCGGAATCTTTGCTTTGTATTTTCCGTAATGATCGAGATCAGAAGGATCGATCTCCAGCTTTGAAGCAATTTCCGAGATGGGAAGCATTTTTGCGTTTCTTGCAATTTCGATATCACTTTGCATCGTTTCGTGTTTCCTTTCCGGCGTGAGAGCGGTATAGACTCGGGCAAATGATGTGTCGGACGGTGCCAATGATCGCGGCAGATCAGGCATATTCGTAAAACCACAATATTTGGCGTTGATTGTCTAAAATAACCACAATAAGTTGTGTTAAACATTGACAATTCATCAAATAATTGTTATAATCCTGAATCAGTAGGATTGGTACAGACCGCCGATTGATTTTCAGTATAGGACATGTAAAGATGTCAGGCAAGTACTGTCTTTGGTTCATTTAGAACGTGGGATTATTTTTTGTATTTCTGAGGAATAATTGGAACGGTTCACGGTGCGGAAGGCAGGGATCATGGCGCGGGATGGATATGGCGGAGGTATAAACGTGATTGTTAAGTCAGATTTGGAAGCATGTAAAAAGGATCTTCAGAATTTTATCGGAAGTCGTATTCGCCTTACTTCGAACGGAGGAAGAAAACGCATTATCGTTCACGAAGGAGTTCTGGATCATTGTTATCCGAATGTGTTTACCGTTCGGTGCAGTCGGCAGAATTGTGACATGACTCCCGAAGTCGTTTCCTATAGCTATGTTGATGTTCTCACCAAGGCGGTCGAGATCGCCATGGTTTCCGCCGTGTCGGTAAGTGCCGGCTGAATACGGTGACGGACACCGCATCCCGGTGACCGCAGCATCGATATGACCCCGAATGGTGTATAATCAGAACTGTCTCGAATGGATGCGGGACAGTTCTTTTTGTTGAAGGAGCAAACGATGAGTGTTTATCAAAAAACGGCCGAAGCATACGCGAAAATCAATCTCTTTCTTCGGATCGAGGGTGTGCGTGAAGACGGGTACCATTACTTGTCGACCCTGATGCAATCGGTATCGCTTTCGGACACGATCGAGATCATGATCGATCGCTTAGAGCCGTCCTCACGAAAAGCGCCCAAAATCACTCTGGTCCATGACGCTGCCGGTCTGTCGCCGAACAAGAAGAATACGATGTTCACCGCCGCGGACGCCTTCCTGAAGAAAATCAATTCTCCTCCGGTGAAAGTTTCAATCGTTGCTCGAAAGAGGATCCCGGCTATGGCCGGTCTGGGCGGGGGCAGTTCGGATGCCGCTACGGTCCTGCGCATTTTAAATGAAGGGTTCTCCGACATTTTATCGCATGCAGAATTATCCGAAATTGCGTCGGGCATCGGGGCGGACGTCTCATTTTTTATCGACGGGCAGGCGGCGCTGTGCGAAGGAGTCGGAGAGCGTATCACACCCATTAAGTCCTTTGTGGATTTGCCGGTTCTGATCATCATTCCTCCTAAAGGGATCGCGACGCCGGAGGCGTATGCGGCCTATGATCGGGAGTCACGGAGCTTTTCGAGTGGCATACGCGAGGAAAGCGATGTTATGCGGACATTGCTTGCGGATAACGGCTCCGCCATTGACCGTCTGACGAAGATGATCCCCTCGCTCTATAATGACTTGCAGGAAGTTGCGATCGGTATTGTGCCGAAGATCTCCGAAATCCTGGCTTTTTTCAAAGAACAGCACTGCCTGTATTGTGCGGTAAGCGGTTCGGGTAGTTCTGTTTTCGGCATATTCAGAGACCCCGAGACGCGTGACCGCGCGAAGGGAGAAGCGGACAAGATATATAAAAAGGGATATTCGATAGTCGCATGTCAAACGATCGAATAATGATTGGAATCGTTGCCCGTCGGCCGCGTATATACCCCGCAAACGGGAAGAATGAGAAAAATAGGGGGGAAAGACCGTTCGGAGGCAAGATGCTGTTGACAGAACGGGGTCAAGCCTTGTATAATCCTAACGCTGTTCGGCTACTGCCGGATGATACGATGATCGCTGACTTTCGGAGGAATACGCCACATGAAGATGACATATCAGCCTAAGAAAAGACACAGATCCAAAGAGCACGGCTTTCTGAAAAGAATGAGTACGGCCGGCGGCAGAAGCGTTCTCCAGAGAAGAAGACTCAAGGGAAGAAAACGTCTGTCGGCTTAAGGACCGCCTTCACGGGGTCCTTATTTTTTAGTTCCCCGGAATTGGAAGTATGACCATGAAAAGCTCCCAGCCACTGCGCTACAATTATGAGTTCTCACGCGTATATAAGCGCGGGAAGCGTATGTCCGGAAAGCACGTTGTCATCCATTTTTTCAAGCGACCCCGGGGACTCCGGCACAACCTGACGCCCATTGCACCCGACATGAACCGCGTCGGCTTTTCGGGGAACCGAAGGATAAAGGGCGCAGTGAAAAGAAATCGCGCAAGAAGGCTTCTTCGGGAAAGCTACCGGTCGATCGAAAAGGACTTGCCGCTCGGATTTGATTTTATCATCATGATGAAATATGCCGACCCGCTTCCCACATTTGCGGAGGTGGACGAGGAAATGAGACAACTGTTCGGGCGGTGGACGAAAGCGGGCGATAAAGGTCGATGAAACATTTGATGATTCGTGCGATACGCTTTTACAAGAGAAAAATTTCACCGCATATGGCGCCGTCGTGCAAATATATTCCTACATGCTCCGAGTACGCGATCGAAGCGATCGAACGGTACGGAGCGTTTAAGGGCTTTTGGATGTCGGTGTGGAGAATCCTTCGATGCAATCCGTTCAGTAAGGGCGGATATGATCCGGTGAAATAACTTGCGGATAAACATCGGTTTTTGATATGATATACTAATTGGGTTACACAAAATATCGTTGCGCTCTTTAAGGAGATATAATACATGGATCTAAACATCGTTATGCTCTCGTTTTTTGGGTTAGCGGACAGTCCGTTGAATGTCTTGTTCGGATGGCTGACGAGAAATTTCTACTTGTTTTTCAACAGTTACGGATTGGCGATCATTGCCCTGACCATCGTTGTTCGCGGCATGCTGATCCCGTTAAACGTACGGTCTCAAAGATCAATGGTCAAGCAACAGGCGCTTTCGGCTCAACAGGCAGAGATCCGCCGGATGTACCCCGACGACAAGCAAAAGCAGAACGAAGAAATCAGCAAGCTTTTTCAGGAACACGGAGCGTCTTCACTCGGCGGCTGTGTTCTTCCTTTTCTTCAGATATTCTTTATTTGGCCGATCTACGCGGTGGTTCGTGCCCCTCTGCGGTACATCACCCAAGTGTCTATGGAAAATATCGAAGCGCTCGGCGTGATGCTGGATCTCCAGAACGTTAAGGCGAACAGTATTACGGTCGTAACGGCTCTTCAGCAAAGTCCCGAGATGCTCCGCGAAGCGGTCAACAAGGGATTGATCGGGTTAAGCCAAATGATCGACATGCATTTCCTCGGACTTGATCTTTCGCAGACTCCTCAGTGGAAACCCAATGTCCTTTTCGGTTCGGAATGGCGGATATATGTTCCCCTTCTGATCCTCCCGGTATTGGTCCTGGCGACTACATTGATTCAAACTCGTGTGACGCATGTACTGAAACCGAACCGTAAGGAGGAACAGGCTGCAAAAGAAGCGAGGGAGCGCGCACGCGTTAACCCGGCAAGAAAAGACCAGGCGCAAGAGAGTTCCATGCAGTCGACGATGAAGATCATGATGTGGATGATGCCGATCCTTATGTTGGTCTTTACGTTCTCTCTTCCGGCGGCGATGGCCTTTTACTGGATCGTCGGTAATATTATGGGTATTTTGCAACAGGTGATCATCTTCTTCCTTTTTACCAAACCGCTGGAAGCCAAAAAAGCGGAGATGGAGATGCGGAAGGCGATGGCCTTTGCCAAGAATGCGGACGGAGAAGAAGCTCCTTCGAAGTCGTCCTCAAATAAGAAGAAAAAGAATTAGACTCAGCGATTCTGAGTCGTTATCTCGGGAGGCATATATGGAAAAAACAGTGACAAAGACAGGCAAGACCGTGGAAGAGGCAATTGCTTCGGCCATTGAGGAATTGGGGGTGTCCGAGGAGGACGCCGTAGTAGAAGTTGTGGAAGATGGTTCGGCTAAGGGTTTCTTGGGGATCGGCAAAAAGACGGCGACGGTCCGGGTGACCGCCGATGTTTCGGATGATGATATTTTGGATGACGACGAAGACATCGAGTATTACGGCGACGACGAGTCCTTTGAGGGAGACGCGATCAGCTCGGAAGAAGAGGACGCGGTCAATTTTGTGGCGGATATCCTGTCCGGGATCGGAATTCACGGAAAGCTTGATTCCTACCGCGAAGACGACACGATCTATATTTCCGTGGAAGGTCAGGATTGCGGAGCGGCAATCGGACGACACGGAGAGACGTTGGATGCGATATCCTATTTGACGAACCTGGTTGCCAATAAAAACAGAGAAGAGCGTATTCGCGTTTCTGTGGATATCGGTGGCTATAAGAAGCGCCGCGAAGAGATCGTGATCTCTTTGGCGAATAAGGCGGCTGCACGGGCGATCCGTTCCGGGAATCCGGTCGCCATGGAGGCGATGAATCCGTTTGAGCGTCGAATCGTTCATTTCGCTTTGCAGTCGTTCGGGGGCGTAAGCACACACAGCGAAGGCGAAGAGCCGGAGCGAAAAGTGATTGTTTCACCGACCGGAGAAGAGCAAGCCGAGGTGTAGTCGATGGTTCCGGAATCGCCGTATTGTGCATGCGCGACACCTCCCGGGATCGGTGGTATCGCCGTCATTCGGATGTCCGGGCGATATGCCGACGAGGTGGCGGATCGGGTATTCAGGATCGTTCGCTCGGTAAACCCGGGCGTGCGTTCGATCCGGGAGATGGCCGGGTATACGATGGCGTATGGCCATGTTGTTGATCCGGAGAGCGGCAGTGTGATCGATGAGTGCGTTCTTGCTGTTTTTCGAGCACCTCATTCTTATACCGGAGAGGACTTAATTGAGATCTCTTGTCATGGCGGGTCCGCTGTTCGACAGGAGATCCTTCGCGTTTTGATCCAAAACGGCGCTCGGGCGGCCGAGCCGGGCGAATTCACCAAGAATGCTTTTCTGGCGGGCAAAATCGATTTGTCGCAGGCAGAGTCCGTCATGGACGTTATTTCGGCGGAGTCTTCGCTTGCGCTGCGGTCTGCGGAAACACAATTGCTGGGAGCGCTCAAAACAGAAATTCACAAACTGTCCGATGAGCTGTATGTCGTTTTCGGCCGGTTGGAAATGATCGTGGAATTTCCCGAGCACGAGGAGACGCCCGAAAATATCGGTGATGCGGCAGAAAACTTATCTGATGCGGCACGTCAACTTCGTGAGTTGGCCCAAACCTACACTCAGGGACGTATCCTCAAGGAAAAAATGAATGTTGTCCTGTGCGGCGTGCCCAACAGCGGGAAGTCGTCGCTTCTCAATCGCCTCGCGGGCTACGATCGCGCCATCGTTACACCGGTTGCGGGGACGACGCGGGACACCTTGGAAGTGGATACATCCATTGAGGGGATCCCGGTACGACTGATCGATACCGCCGGACTTCGCGAAACGATGGACGCCGTCGAAAAAATCGGTGTTTCCAGAGCCTATGAGGCGATTCGCGAGGCGGACTTGCTGTTATGGTTGATTTCACCGGAGGAGCAATCGGCCGGAGGAGACGTGTCTTTTTTTGCCGAAGTGGCTAAATCGTTTGAAAACGGCAAAATCGGTATCTTGGTAAGCAAGTCGGATTTGATCCGAAAGAATACGGCCGAGGAGTATTTACGGGAGATCATGCTCGATATAAAAAAGAGCGGTCTTTCCGCAAAGATCCGCTTCAGCCGGGCGTTTTCTTCCGAAACACAAGAGGGCATCGACGAGATCGGAGCGCAGGTCCGATCGCTGTACGACGAGTTGGGACAGGGCGCGGATCGGGAACTTCTTCTGACGAACGGTCGTCATTATGACCGGGTGAGCCGCGCCGCCGGGTATGTCGATGAGGCGGCCGAATTGCTTCGGGCAAATCAGCCGACGGAGATTGCGTGCTCATTGATCCGCTCCGCGATGGACGAATTGGGAGAGATCACCGGAGATCGTGTCAATGAGTCTTTGGTGGAGGAAATATTTTCGAGATTCTGTATCGGAAAATGACGGACATATGGATCCGTTCGGAGGTATGGTGTGACAACATTGTCGGAAGCGCTTCGACGCGAAGGGGCTTACAAAGCCGGTGATTATGACGTAGTCGTCGTCGGAGCCGGGCATGCGGGCTGTGAAGCGGCCTGTGCCGCGGCGAAATTGGGGTTATCGTGCGTTCTTTTTAATTTGCAATTGGATTCGGTTGCGAATTTACCGTGCAACCCGAGCATCGGCGGGACCGCGAAGGGCCAGTTGGTGCGTGAAATCGATGCTCTCGGCGGACTGATCGGTAAAATGGCCGATCTGTCATCCATACAGACCCGGATGCTCAATCGCTCCAAGGGACCCGCGGTTTTTTCACCGCGCGCGCAAATCGACCGCAACCGGTACAGTCGAAAAATGAAGGAATACCTGGAACAAGTCGATAATCTCGATATTCGACAGGGCGAGATCACGGAAATCCTGGTGGATCGCGAGGAGGGGCAGACCGTTGTTTGCGGAGCCGTTATGCGAAGTGGCGCGGTGTACGGCGCGTCGGCGGTGATCGTGTGCTCGGGTACGTATATGGAAGCGCGCATTATCATGGGTGAGGTCGTCATTCCGAGCGGACCGGACG
>JAFGGR010000184.1 GCA_016930475.1 Clostridiales bacterium
CATTCGAAAATGCAGTAATGATTGGCCCTCGGGGGTGGCAGATTTCTTAACTTCCATTCTGGTAGATTTTTATCTTGCCAAACACACTTTATCGTAAATGTGACTGTTCAATTGCTTTCGCACTGACTTTTCATATTGTATTCATGTATTTTATGTATTGATTATCTTCTGATATCTCTGCTGGTTCGAAGACGTCTTTTCAATTGGCTTGATGGGACCATTCGTTTTCTGAACATGATTCAAGAAAAATATGCCAAGCAACAGCCGAGTTCTTCGTGGAATTCTGTTCCAAAAATAGCCCTTATATAAATCCTTAACAAGAAATACTTCACCATCATTGAGATATTCAGTTTCTTTAATGGCTTCATCCAATAATCTGTTTACATCAAACATGCGTCTTGCTCCTTATTGTTAACGATAATAAACAACATTGTTATCATCATTGTATTCTCGGTCTTGTGTATTGTCAATTAAGTTGAAATTCCGTCAATCAAGCTCCGGAAATAAATGGTAAAGCAACCTGTACACCGTGCAGAAGTACGCCTATTTACAAGGAATGGAATTAAAGCACACCGTTTTCGAGTATTGAAAACGACTTCCTCTCACAGTCTATTTCTGCCATTGCGCCGTACGGCAGGATAAACATGGGCGATGTATGGCCGAAATTCAGGCCGTATAAGACGGGCATGTCACATAATGCGGGATCGTAAGACAGTATCTCATTAATTATTTTCTTATGCTCTCGAAAATCGGAGCTTCCGCAAAGCTTCCCGATGATCATACCCTTGAGCCGATGTAACGCACCGTTTGTCCGGAGCCATTCCAGAAAAACTCTGATCGAACTGGGAGAGAAAAATTCGGGCAGATCCTCAATGAACAAAATGGCATCTTCAAAATCACCTGCAGAAAGCGAGATGGGCGTGTCGCGCAATTCCATCAACCCGGTGTGGCCGCCGAACAAACGACCATTTACCGAACCTCTGCCTTGGACTGATTCATATCCGTCATTCGCGTAATATTTTCGGATGTGCGACTTATTTTTGTGATCCGGCTTTTCATGGGTCCACTCTTTCGACGGCTCGATCGATCCGATAACGGAATGATCGAAAAGCACTTTGGCGAACCATTTTTTGCTGTATTCATGCCAACCCTGTGCGTCCGCGATGGGCACCAAGAGATTATCTCCGTAAAAAGACGACAATCCGCATTGGTAGCAGAGAATATGCAGGTTCATTACATCCGAATACCCCATAAAGATTTTGGGGTTATTCTTTATGCTTGAAGGATCGATATGCGGGATGATTTTCATGCTGTCATTGCCGCCGACATTGGCGATAATCGCCTTGACATCCGAGTTTTCAAACGCCCACATCACGTCTTCGGCGCGCGCCTCGGGATTTCGGGACAAATAATCATGCCCTTTCAGTGAATGAGGCGCGGCCACAACATTCAGCCCTAAATCCTGTAGTCTCTTTACCCCCAAATCATATTTCCAGCGCACATCCGGGTCACCGGCCCAGCCATTGGAAGGACTGATCGTAGCGATCGTGTCGCCCTGGAAAAGTCTTCGGGGTTTTTGAAGATCTTTCATCCGATGTTCGCTTCTCCGATCATTCTTCAACGGGTTCAAATTCATCCTTACCGACAAAGCAAATCGGGCATACCCAATCATCGGGGATATCTTCAAACGCGGTACCGGGCGCGATCCCGCCATCCGGGTCGCCGACCTCCGGGTCATATATATATCCGCAGGGAATGCAAAGGTATTTTTTCATCTTCTTATCATCTCTTTTCTCATTCTTCTCGACCGGGTTTTCATTCACCTTAAAAGCTTCTGCCCAAGTATCGATCATATCGTGCAGTTCTTCGTGGATACCATGTCCGATAACACCCTCTTCATACTGTTCGAACAACTCAAACATAAGGTTCTGCGACTGCTCGTCAATCACCTGATCCGCCATCACGAAAAGCGCATTGTTCTCCTTTTCGATATGCCCGCGCAACAGGTCGCGGTATTGAACAGCGGCGGTACCAAAATCGCTGATGTTCCGCTCATCAAGGCTTTGGGCCATCTTCGCAATATGCTCTCTGCCCTGAGTGTGTTCCTGCAGCATGACCCCAACAGGGCCGCCCTCGTTCGGGATTCCTTTGTTCACCAGTTCTTTGAACAGGTAATTCTCCTCTTTGCCGTGGTGGCATTTATCCGCAAATATCTGAAGGAAATAGATTCCTTCACCGTAATTGCGAAGCAGGGGTTCAATATCGCGGTTGCCGGACTCCAGCATTTTATCAAGTATCTGCAGAACGTAAAGGATTGCCTCGTGTTCCTTCCGAAGATCTTGTGTCGCTCTGCCCATTTTCAAATCCTCCCATATATAATTCACCAGTGATAAGGATCTTGCTCATTTTCAAACTTCATCGAAAAACGCCTTCGCGGAAGACAGGATCAAGATTGATTAATCTTCCCTGTTCAGTATAAACCATGCAGCACATAAATTACCTTGTAAAATGCGGATCTTCGCCTCTGGTCCGGGGAGCGGAGATCGGACGATAATATGGATTGAGCGAATTATGATTTTGCCGAGTGAAACTTCATTTAGGGGAGCGATTGAGGGGAAAAACGATTTTTCCGACCGAACCCACGCAATATTGGAGCGAATGAGCAAAAAAACCCGCAAAGCGGTCGAATCCGTGGAGAAATTCATGCCAGTAAAAGTCATATAGATTGTTATCGGTCTATGATTACCTACTAAATCATCATTTTGACCGTAACTTGTATGTATGTCATTGATAAATAACGTCGATTTTATTCAACAACTAATATCTGTAGCCAGAAAAATCAATCAACATATATCTATCAATACTCGAAAACGAGCGTTCTTTGTCAATGATTACCTGCTAAAACGGCAAATTCGGCCATCTTGTATGTATTACTATGTGCTGCTACGGCTAGAGTATCGCCGCTTCCTGTGATATACAATTTCCTCACATCTCATTTTCATAGATCGCCAAATCTCGGAAGAAACGGCGTTTTTCCGGTCATTAAAAACCGTGATTTCTCCGTTCACGATCATCTTCCCGCATCGTCCAACCACTAATGATCCGCCACCGGTTTTCTCAAAATCCCCCCACCGGTTTTCTCAGAATCCCACCTCCTGTATGGCGAGCACAAGATTTCTTCCGTATATCTCCGAGCCGAGGGCATTGGGGTGAAGGTCATCGAGAAAATACTCGGATAAATGGGGCACGAGCCGGAAGCCCTCAACGACGGTTATATTCGGATACTTGCCGCAAATCTCCGTCAGCTTTTGACAGAACCTTGCCAGCACTTCCAATCCGTCCGGGGAATCCCCTCGCCAGATCGGTGTTATGCAGAGTACCGGACGATCCCCGTATACCTCCGCTAATCGCTCGTAATAATCATCCACATCCTTCATGCTCTCGGTTCCGTATTGATTGGTTCCCATGGAGATGATGATTTTATCCGGAACATAACCTTCCATGCTTTCGAGCACTTGTTTATCGTAAACATATCCACCAATGCCCTGATTGATGATATCGTAATTGAGCAGGCGATTGGCCGCGCTGACATAGGTATGCGCCGAACGTAGAGGGCCGAACCCCTGTGTTATGGAGTCCCCCATCCATAAGACCTTCTCCCCTTTTTCCACCGCGAAAACGTCCGCATCGATCTCGAAGTTTCGTAGAAGCATCGTCGCGTCAGCGGGCAAATATACAGTGACCTTCTTTTCCCCGGCAGGCATTTCAAAGGATAGCTTTCCCTCATTTAGCAAATCTTTCACGTAATGTATCTTTGTGATCAAGCCGTCGACCGCAAGCTCAAGGGAGTCCTCAGACCCCGCCCAGATGATTTTGTACTCCAAAGAAAATCGAGACGCTCTTGTGCGAAACTCAAGTGTTTTCGCGTTCGAGGCCGTACATCTTTCATACCAGAATTCAGAAGCTTCCTCGAAATATTGCATCTGCCGCTGCGTATATTGAAAAGCTTGTAAATATCCATCCTCCGTTTCGCCAAAACGATAGGCTCCGTAATAGATCTTCTTCAGCTGTTCATTGGATCGTTTCATTTGGTTTCCACCTTTCCTTCAGCGGCGACACTTGCCGATATTTCTCTCGAAGAACGGATTTGAGACAATCAGATTTGAAGGCCCCGGTCGAGGAAATATGCTGATCAGGCAGGACATCCCACCGGATTACCGCTGGAAAAGCCTGTCAAAGCCATACTCGATCACTGCAAAAGCGATGAGACAGGCATCTGAAGAACCTAAATCAACAGGTCACTCGTGCTAATAATTTTACAGCCTTTACTTTCATAATAGCTCAGCATCTCGTCAATTTTTCGCTTATCATAACTGGTAATGCAATCGGACAGGACTTGAACGCCGTAGTTCTCTTTGCATAAGTTGTAGCAAGTTGATTTAACACAGGCAACGGCATCTGCTCCCGCGATGTAGAAATCAAATATTTCATTTTTACGAATAAAGTCAGTGAATTCTTCAGAGGTTAATGCGTTTCCTTTGGATTTCGTAAAAACATTTTGGGATACGATTTTCATGTCGGAAACGAGTTCAGCCCCCTTTGTATCGGGTTTAAAAGTCCTCGTTCCGGCTGATAAATTTTCATGCCTTATATAAATAACATGAATGCTATTATTGACGGCCCAATCAATCGCTTTGTTGATATTGCCGATAACATCCTTGTAATTTTTTGTGATGTCATTTTGAATATCGATGATGACCAATGCTTTATTTTGCATCGTGATTCCTCCGGATCGGTGAGTTGATTTTTCTGATTCTCATTATGCCTTAACTGTGATCATTAATCCAAGGAGTCAACCGAAAAAGACTGCCTCGTCTTCCTAATCGTCAAATATCTCATCACGCATCCCTCGTGCTTAATAGCTTCAGCGGCTCGCTTCTCAGATTGCTGCGAATTTGCACAAGAGATATCCCCAGGGCAAGTAAAGTAACCGACGATCCGCAGAGGAACGCGATGAGCAGTCCTTCAGTACCGGTGGCGGGTAGCATTTCCTCCGCGTTACCAACAGAGTTTGCCCAGTTGCTGTATTCGGTGCTGAAGGTGACCCATTGAGAGAGTTCGGACAGGAGCCCCATTGCAAGTCCGGAGAGGGCGTATCCGGCGGCGCTGCCGAGTGTGCTGCCGAGAGCAACGATTGCCATCACTCCGGACAACAGAGAGACAGTGCAGGATCGCTTATCCATTCCGAGTGAGCGCTCAATGGCCGTTCGTTTCTTTTGTTTGCCGATAAACAGGTTGCTGAAAAAAAGAAGGATCAGCACGGTAACGAGAAGGCCGGAGATGAACAACGCGAACGCGACTTGTTTGATTTGCGCCAGGCCTTCTTTGATTCGGGTATATCCTTTATCATAGATCGTTATCTCTAATTTGTCGGAAATCCCGGCATCCACACCGTACTTCCCCCATCTCTCCAAATACCTCTCCACGCTTCCGTTCGGAATCCGGAAAACCGTGTTGTACCCCTTCATCGGCCCGTAATCCAGAATATTGTTCGCGACACTGTTTTTCACGGAAGCAGCCGGAATCACCACGCCGTACCCGGCCATATCGTACCCCGAGGAATAGGATGCCTTGTTGATCTCGTTATAGATCCCGACCACCGTGTAATCGTGTGCCTCGAATACCTCGTAGCTCTTGCCCTGCGCGTTCAGAAGATGGTTGGGGTTTCCCATCGGTAGACCGTCCGGCGGGAAATCCTGGCTGGCCGAACCCCTGTAGTCGGCGTAATACAGTGATAGCGGCACGGTGTCGCCGATTTCGTACCCGTGCATTTTCGCGAATTCCTGACTGATCAGGCAAACGATCTGCCCCTCTTTGTACTCCTCCGGTGAGATATCGCGTCCATTTATTATCACGGAGTTTCCGTTATAGAAAGATATCAGAAATTGGGTGTTGTCTGTGGGAATCACGGGAATCGTATGCTCCGCCATATCCATCGCCTTCGCCAACTCGAGCCACCGGAGTCCCCGCGGCGTATCGTAGAACCCCTCCGTTACCTCTTCACAAGCATATTCCATTGGCATGCTGTCGGGAATCATCTCCCCGTTCGGGCTGTACTGGCTCGAAATAAGATAGTTTGAACCCATCGATCGCGGGAAAAATTCGCCGGCCAACGCGTCAACCCCGGTATGCGTATCCACCCATTCCTGATGGGAGGGTCTCCATTCCAGCGCCATGACATAAGTTTTCCCCGCATACAAGGTCTGTGGATCCGCGTTGTAGTGATCACAGAACAGGATCGTCTCCGTCCCGAAAATCTCCCGCCCCGCTATTCCGTTTCGCCCGTAGAGTTCCCGCAGGATCTTCAGCTGCACCGTATGATCAGGAACGCAATCTTCAAGCGGCGTAACCTCGACAATCGGATAGTGTTCCCGTGTCTGCGCGATCAGGCGGATGTACGTGTTGTCGGGGTATACAAAACTCGGGTCATACGCTCCGTAATACGGACGGTGAACGGGAGGATCGATATAGTCCGCTCCCTCGAAAAGCAGTGCCTCCGGAGGAAGCATGATGTCGTAAACCGGCGACGAAAATTCATTCATGTCCCTTTTCTCTGCGTCCCAGATCTCCATTGTCTCAAACCTGTCCGGCTTCTGGGATACGAGGCCGATCGTCACAAAGACCTCTTCCACGCGCTTCATATTTTGCTCGCCCGTCCGATAGAGAACGACCCCCAAGGTCAACAGCATGGCCGACAGGCCGATCAGGATCAAAAACAGACCCGATCGCAGCGGCGTTCGACGGATCTGACGAATACTGTTTCCGAATTCACCCATCGTTATTTTGCTCCTTTAGGTCTTACGTTCTCCGCTTTCATCACCACAACCCGATCAAACTCCTCTACGTTCGAAGCTCCCCGTCGCGCATCCGGTAAACGGCATCGGCCTGCTCACAGACATTCGGGTTATGGGTGATGACGATCACCAGGTACCCCTTCTCATGTGCCAGGTTTTTCATTATCTTTACGATATTCTCCTCATTTGCCGAATCCAGATTCCCGGTCGGCTCGTCCGCCAGAATGATCTTCCCGCCTGCCGCAAGCGCCCTGGCAATGGAAACCCTCTGCTGCTCCCCGCCGCTCATCATGACGGGAAACTGTTGATAGGTTTTCTCCCCCAGGCCGATCTCGCCGATCAGCCGTTTGGCCGTCTCTGCCGCTGTCGCCTTGCTCACATGCAACAGTTCCATCGGGTACATCACGTTTTCGAGCGCCGTCAGAAGCGGGAAAAGATTAAAGGACTGATAGACCACGGAGGCCACCTCTCTTCTATACTTATCGCGGTCCATCGCCGCCATAGTGCAGCCCTCTACGAGTATCTCCCCGGAGGTAGGCAGGTCCAATCCGGCCAGAAGGGACAAAAGAGTACTCTTTCCGCTGCCGGACGGCCCCGTTACCGCATAGAATTTCCCCGCCGCAAAATGGCAGTTCACCCGTTTGAGCGCCTCGATCGACTGGTATTTACCCTGATAAATATATCCGACATCCCTGACTTCCAGCATATCTATATCTCCCTCCCATCAGTCCAAAGCGGTCAGCAATTGCATCACGCTGAATTTTCCCAATATCTTAAGCGCCACGGCCGTGCCGGCCATGTAGACGACAAAGAACGAAATACCCACCCCAAGCCCGAGCACAGTATCCATATCGACAAAAAAAGACGCGACGATGACGCCCGCCAGACTTCCGCTTATTACCAGAATCGCACTCTCGAAAAGCAGCATCCCGAAGCAGTTCCTCCGGCTCACCCCCAGAGATCGCATGATCGCGATCTCCGGCCTTCGGCTCTGCAGCAGGAGATAGGATACGACAAAGCCCAAAAAACCTACAATCACAACAATAACCGGCATCAGAATCTGCGTCAGCGTTATATTCTCCCGGAGCCGGGTGGCGGTCTTGATGAAGGTTTCATCGTTCACCGTCAGGGCAATTCCGTGCTGCGAACTGTTGGCCTCGGAAATGACCGGCAGTAAGCCGACCTCATCCATCTCGGCCTTGAACGAATTGAGATCCAGCGGCTTTGCGACGCGAAAACGAGCCGAATCCGCGAAAAACGTACTCCCGGCCTGCTTTTGAATCTCCCGTTGCCACTTCACCGGAAAAATCATCTGCGCCGCCCTCGTCGCAATCTCGCTGACCGGGATCCGGAAACTCCCGACGATCCTCAACTCATAAACGCCCAACCGGTTATAATTCTTCATCGCGTTATCACCGGGATAGGTAACGGAAAACAAGGTCACCCGAATGCTATCCCCCACCGCGAGCCCGAGCTCTTCCATCTCCTGCTCCCTGATCACACAAACCGACTCCGTTCCGGTAAGCAACTCGCTTCCCGCACCCTCTGCGAAAGTAAATCCCTCCGCAGACGCGCCGGTTAAAGCCTCCACCCGGTTTACGCCGAGC
This sequence comes from Clostridiales bacterium, assembly GCA_016930475.1. Lineage (GTDB taxonomy): Bacteria > Bacillota > Clostridia > Saccharofermentanales > Saccharofermentanaceae > JAAYCT01. The sequence continues at coordinate 8,462 of JAFGGR010000184.1, forward strand.
CCTAAGGGAAAAGTAATGTCCCCCCGCTCCATTTTCGCCGCTTCGTCTCCGGATACTTCCCCCATCGCCGCCGCGATCTCCGACGTATATTGAAGATCCGTCACGTATCCGGAATCCTCCAGCGCCTGAATCACGCGCTCCTGGATTATCATTCCCGAACTCATCGTCCCGTTTAAATTGCTGATCCGGGCCTCGATCGGAATCGCTTCCGACAACGCCTCCATCTGTTGCAGATTCACCAGCAGCCCGCTGAAGAACAGAAAAAGAAACACGACAATGAGCATGCAAGAAAAAACAGCCAATAAGCTCTTGGCCCAATGCCTACTAATATTCAAAACGACTTTTCGAAAATGAAACATATTTCACCATAAAAGAAGGCCGGAAAAGGCAAAATGTCGCGTCAACGATTTCAGTGACATCGGGGAGATCTCCCGTTCAGCTTCGCGCAATTTACCCAGTAATTATTATATCTCAATTAATGTCTCAAACATGGGTTTTTATACAACTCATTAAAAAACTTTTGGTTCTGCATGAGATATGATCCGGTGTCCGGAAGTCGATGATGCTCTGACAAAATTTAAACCGGATCTTGTCATCGCAAATGCCGGAGCAGCGCAATTCTTGCTCGGGGGACGCATTACGATGTACGGATAAGACATCGACAAGAATGAGCACCTCTCTTTGAATGTTAGTGTGGCATGAAAACGACAAGAAATTCTACGTCAAACGGGATACCAATACGACTCTCCGGTCAATATAATATAGATAGTAAAATTAATACATAAGGTGATTTTCACTGCTATAAAGGAGATTTATGAAAAAGTGGAATGCTGATCAGTATCTCATGTTCAAGGACGAACGGACCCAGCCGGCTAAGGATCTTGCTTCGCAGATCTATTTGGATCAGCCCACGTCAATTCTCGATATCGGCTGCGGACCGGGAAACAGTACTGCAGTTCTGGCGGAGCGATATCCGGATGCTGATATTCTCGGAATCGATAATTCTGAGGAAATGGTTACGGCGGCTTGCACAAATTACCCGCATTTGAAATTTCAACGATTTGACGCAGAAAAGGATCTGATATCGCTCGGTCAAACCTATGATGTCATTTTCTCGAACGCATGCATTCAATGGATTCCGAATCATGAAAAACTCATTAAAGATATGATGAGTCTCCTCAACAATGGGGGCGTGTTGGCGGTTCAGATACCGATGATCTGGGAGGAACCGCTTCACAAGGAACTCAAAGCGTTGGCAGTATCCGATAAATGGGCGGTAGAAATGCGTGTTGCGGAGTGTTTCTATCATCTCGGGTACGAAGAATATTATGATGTTCTTGCAGAAAATTCCTCTGACTTCCGTGCCTGGGAAACGGTGTATATGCACAGGATGCAGTCACACGAGTCCATTCTGGAATGGTACCGCGGCACGGCAATGCTTCCCTACCTTAGTGTATTACCGGAAGATAAAAAACATTCTTTTGAAGAAGATTATTGGGGCCGTCTGAAAGTTGTTTATACGGAGCAAAAGAACGGCGAAATTCTTTTTCGCTTTCCGAGATTCTTTTTTGTTGCAGTGAAGTAGCATACCCATTGGAGTGTATAGACCGAATTGAACCGAATGAGAATATGGTTTACCTTTTTAAAATTGCTGGACAAGATCCATCCTGAGAAAATGAATGTATTAATAAGCTATGAGAAAGCCCGCGTCTACAGTCTCTTAGACTTCTTTAAGGCCGGGCAGCGATCGTAATGGGTAAACCACAGGCATGTTTTACAGCGCAAACATGGCTCATGATCTTTATTCGAAAGAGAATTTGCAAAGAACAAAGGGTCAGCCAAAAACGGCCTCCCGAAAGCTGCAAAGTCGCAGAGCCCGTTTTCGAGCAGCGTGTTCCCTCTGTTGAGCGTTCGGATATCGTTTACGACCGTTACCGGAATGTTAACATGCTTCTTAATATCTGTGCCGGCGAATACGACAGAATTAAACGGGAAGCCTTCCGGTATTGCTGTATACCTGCTTGCCGGGATACCGGAGGACACATGCAGCAATTCCACTCCGAGCGCCTCCAGGGCCTGCGCGGTTTGAATATCCGTATTCATATCGTCACTCCAGCCCATACGATAGGAAAATATGAAGTCGGCGCCAAGAAAAACTCGAATGCCGTTAATGATACACCGGACAAGATGCAGCCTCCCATCCACGTCACCGCCGTAGATGTCCGTTCTTTGGTTTGCAAGTGGCGATGCAAACATATTCAGGAAAAAACCATGAGCTCCATGCAGCTCTATACCGTCACAGCCGGCTTCTTTGCATCGAAAGGCGGCTTCTACAAATTCTTCTGTGATAACGGCAAGTTCTTCGGCGGTAAGCCTATTCACAGAATCGCCGTTTTGGTGACCGATGCTGGGATACGCCAACTGCGCAAATAGTCTGGTATCACGCTCATGGCAAGCGGCAGCAATGGCGCGAAGATTGTCTATATGCTCATCTGCGTAAATACCTGCTCCACCGGCGGTTGGGCGCGCTTTAGTAACCGACAATGATTGAGTAATCATCAGCCCCATGCCGTTTGCCGCTCGATCCAGGTAGTGCCGCAGCAATGTGTCGCTCATGACTCCCGTCGGAAGTTCCGGCATTCCAAAGGGTACCATGGGTGCCATGACCACCCTGTTTTGAAACGGAACTTTTTTTATCCTTATTGGCTCGAAAATCTTCATGATCCATCCTTATATCTAAGTGGCAATAGAGTTCTGTTTCAGATGTCTGAATTATAATGGAAATATGAAATGTTGCAAGTATGCACTATTTGTACCACACCAGCAAAAAGGACACATATGCAGTGGTAAGCTAAACCTGGATACAGTGAATCGGTAGTATTAATAAAAGGATTGCACAGTTGACAACGCTACATCTTAGAGTAAACAGGAAAAGTTATCGCTGTTTAAGGCCGATCTGCAAACGGTGTCGCAATAATCGTCATCGTAAGCGTTGCCGTTGAACCGGTTGCCGTACTATTAGACACGTCCACTGTGAATGTATAGGTCCCGTTTACGCCGGCAGGATTTTCCGCATTTCCGGCCACCGCCGGTGCATAGTCCACCTGATTGACTGTTGTCGTTATTTCGTAATATGAATTTATGGCTGAGATTTCGCTTTCAATGATGCCTTCTATGGTTGATTTTATGATCGCTTCATCTGTCGCTGTTTCCTGTGTCATTGTATAGCTTGCTCCAGCGATCAATTCTTGGGCTGTTTCTATTTGCAACGTATTAAAAGTTAGTCTCGCGGCGTTAACTTCCGTTCTAAAAGATATAAATCTTTCCAGAAAAGCATCTTTTCCGTCAACGTTTGGCAAGGCTGCAGCCATTCGATCAAAATGCACCGAATTTAACAAATATTCGATAGATCTAAAATCTTCTTCGTTGGTTAAGTCCAATGAATCAAATCTATCTCCTCTAAACACCTCGTTAAAAACCCAAAATGCATGAGTATCTGCGGCTGATAATGAACTTACAAAAACCGTCGCAGCCTTATTGCCATCTATTGTGGTTGCTCTAATCGTCATAATCCCCCGAAAGTCGACGTCTAAAAGCGTCACCTCGCCATCTTCTACCGTTACTGCCGATGTGTTGCTTGATGACCACACTACATTTTTATTTGTAGCATTTTCAGGGTATATTATTACCTGTACTGTTGTGGGAAAACTTGCTGTGCTTGTTAAGATAACACTAGGCGAAACGTAAATCGCTATTACTCTTATCGGTTCCGCTACAATAACGGTTCTGGTTACTTCTGTTGCCGCATTGCCTGCCGCATCACGTACATTGTAAGTAATCACATAGGTTCCCGCTGTAGCGGTATTTAC
>JAFGGR010000185.1 GCA_016930475.1 Clostridiales bacterium
CGAGTCCGGGAAATGAGGTATTGCGTATGATCCTGACAAACGCTTTGGTGTGTGACGAAAATTTCAGACTTACCGAATCAAATCTGCGGGTGGAGGGAGAGCGGATCGTCGGGTTGTGTTCCGATGACGGCACAAACGAAGAACGCGTCGATTTACGCGGGTGCACGATTCTGCCGGGATTTATTGACATTCACATCCACGGCGCGGCCGGCGCGGATATTTGTGACGGAACGCCTGAATCGCTTCGGACCGTTTCGGGGTATTTGGCGACTCAGGGTGTGACGCGTTTCTGCCCGACGACGATGACGACTTCCTGTCTGGAACTCGAACATATTATTCATAACATCTCCGATTGCATGAGTAAGGGCATGCCCGGTGCGGAGATCCACGGAATTCATCTGGAAGGTCCGTTCCTTTCTGCGGAGAAGTGCGGCGTTCAGAACGAGCAGTATATTCTGGACCCGGATATCGACTATTTTAAACGTCTCAACGAGTCCTTCCCAAATGTGATCCGGATCGTCGATATCGCGCCCGAAAAGTCCGGAGCGATGAGATTTATTGATGTCGCATCTCAGATCTGTCCGGTATCCGTATCCCACTCGAGCGCCGATTATTACACCGTAACGGAGGCGATTCAACACGGACTTATACACGCGTCGCATCTTTTCAACGCGATGACCCCGATCAATCACCGGAGTCCGGGTGCGGTGATGGCGATTTTCGATAACGACCGTGTGACGGCGGAGTTGATATGCGACGGGATCCATCTCCATCCTTCCGTGATCCGAATGGCATTTACACTGCTCGGACGGGATCGAACCATTATCGTCAGCGATTCGATGAGGGCGGCGGGCATGCCCGACGGAGAATACTATTTAGGAGGCAAGAAGGTTCTCGTTTATGATAAGAGAACATCTTATGCCAACGGTCGACTGGCGGGCTCGACAACATCCGTGATCGAGGAGATCCGTAACCTGCTTCGGTACGGGATCCCGTATGATCATGCCATTCGTTCGGCGACGATCAATCCGGCACGGCGACTTGAGATCGATCACCTGACCGGGAGCATCGAGCGGGGTAAGTTTGCGGATCTGGCCGTGCTGGATCCCCGGATGCAAGTGATAATGACGATGGTCCGGGGACGAATCGTCCATCGCACCGCCGAATGAAGGAGGCCGAATGATTCGTGCTTGTGAGGCTCTGTCCAAAACCAGCTTGTTCGCCGGCCTTGAACGGTCGACTTTTCAGGAGTATTGCTATCTGACACGCCTTCGCACTTTCGCCAAGGGAGAGATTCTCGCCGCGGAGGGAGACTTGTGTTCGAGTATCGGCATCATCGAAAAGGGCCGCATCGCGATGCAGAAATACACATCCGGCGGGGATTTCGCGACGATCGCATTGCTCAAGCCCGGGGACTTTTTCGGAGAGGATTTGATTTTCGGAAGTTCGAATGTGTACACGTTTACATTGGAGGCGATGTCCTTATCCGAGGTCCTTTTCGTCAATAAGGAGACACTCAACGCTTTGATCGAAAGAAGCCCGGTCGTGAAGGGCAACTTCTTACGGATCCTGTCGGACCGGGTATTGGAACAGAATAAACGCATCGCTCTTCTTTCCCAGAAGAGTATCCGTCAGAAGATCGCTTACTATTTACTTGAACTTCGCAGTGAAAAGTCCGGTTCTTCCGCGGATGGCGACACGGTTCGTCTGCCGGTCTCCAAGGAGGTCATCGCCAAGCTTCTCGCTATGCCGAGACCTTCCTTTTCGAGAGAATTGATCCTGATGAAGAAGGACGGAGTCATCGACTTTAATGGTAGAAACATTACTCTTCTGGATATCGCGAAACTTGAGACAGAGGTCGTGGAAGGCCTTCAGTACGGCGGTTGATCTATGATCCGGACCTCTCCGAAAATCAATTGAATTTATGAATTTCTTTCGCGTGCGAGTGTTTGATTCTTGGACTCGTTGGCATATAATAGCAGTATGTTTTCGAAGAAACGAGAACAAATGAACTTGGATGAGGTTCTCATGGATTTATTGAAGGACAGGATCGTTTCCGAAGGAAGAATCATCGGGACCGACATTCTCAAGGTCGACAGTTTCCTGAATCATCAGATCGATCCCCGGGTCATGCAGGAGATCGGCAAAGCGTTCGCAGAGGCCTTCTCCAATGAGGGTATCACCAAGGTGCTGACGATCGAGAGCTCCGGCATCGCACCTGCATTGAGCACAGCGCTGTGCCTCGGGGTGCCGGTGATTTTCGCGAGGAAAACGACCTCGCGCAATTTGGATATCGATACGTATATTTCGTCCGTCCATTCCTTCACCAAAGGTACGGATTACGTTATTCGAGTCAGTAAACGCTATTTGAACGACAAGGACGTCGTGCTCCTGATCGATGACTTTTTGGCCAAGGGCTGCGCACTCCAGGGTCTGATCGATATCGTCGGTCAGTCCGGGGCAAAGATCGCCGGCGCCGGAATCGTCATCGAGAAGGGATTTCAAGAGGGTGGCGCTCTGATCCGTGGTATGGGCATTCGGGTTCATTCCCTGGCCATAGTAAATGAAATGTCGGAGAAGGAGAATCAAATCACCTTTAAAGACGAGGACAACTCGCAAGAGTAGAGGAGGATGGTCTATGAAAAAATTACTTTCTGTTTTTCTGGCTGTTGTAATGATCTTCAGCATTGCCGCGATCGCGGGGTGCGCGGAAAAGAAGGATGAAGCGTTGAAGGTCGGTGTTCTTTACATTTCACCGAAGGACGACGGCGGATACTCGCAGGCGCATGCGGAGGGCATCGCCGCGGCGAAGGCCGCATTGGGCGACAAAATCGTGATCAGCGAGATCGAGAATGTCAATGACACCGACGTTACTGCGACGAACAACGCGATCGAGAACCTCGTGAACGAAGGTTGCAAACTGATCTTTACAACCAGTTACGGATATATGGATCCGACGGTCGCCGCCGCAGCCAAATATCCGGACGTTAAGTTCTGCCATTGCTCGGGATATAAGACCAATGACAAGAACATGGATGCGTACTTCGGTCAGATCGAGACCGGCCGCTACCTCGCGGGCATCGTTGCCGGC